>DPWF01000251.1:7235-35939 GCA_003526435.1 Chitinophagaceae bacterium
GCATCAATACCATGGAGGGTGAGTTGTTCAACAACCGTTGACAATGTTTCACCCGACATATAAAACACGAGTGTATCATCTGTTTGCGCCAGTTCCTTCCATGTTTCGGTTTTTACAATATCTGATTTATAATAAGTAAGCAAACGAACACCTACAGATAAGCCTCTGGCAGTTAATGGAATGCCTGCGTAGGCAGCAGCACCTAATGCAGCAGTTACGCCGGGTACTATTTCATAGGGTATATTATGTTGTACCAGTGTTTCAAGCTCATCAAGCACATTTGAAAATATACTGGTATCGCCTCCTTTTAAACGTACCACTATATTGTGTTTCGATACATACTCTACCAATAACTCATTAATGGTTTGTTGTGGTGTAGATACTCCTCTCCGGCATTGTTTTCCAACATAAATAATCTCTGCTTTTGCATTCACATAAGTGCTGAGAATTTCTGAACTCACCAAACGATCTGTCAGCACAACATCAGCCTGCGCCAGCCAGCGAGCGGTTTTAACCGTCACCAGTTCCGGATCACCAGGACCTGCTGAAGCGAGAATTACTTTGCCGTATTGTTTTTGCCTGCTCATTGTCTACTTTTTTAGTAGATTTTTATTGTAAAAAAATCCCTGTACCGGACTTAAGTCCGGTGCAGGGAGAAATTAAAACAAGCCTTCGATTGATAAATATCTTTCTCCGGTATCATAGTTAAACGTCAGCACTTTGGAACCGGCTGGTATTTCTGCCAGTTTTTTTGCTACCGCTGCCAGCGATGCTCCTGACGATACACCCAATAAAATGCCTTCTTCTTTTGCGGCTCGTTGTGCAAACGAATATGCTTCATCTTTCCCCACCTGTATAATACCATCCAGAATAGCTGTATTTAAAATAGAGGGCACAAAACCTGCTCCAATTCCCTGTAACGGGTGTGGTGAAGGTGAGCCACCACTTAATACAGGCGACAACTCCGGCTCTACCGCAAATACTTTGAGTGATGGGAATTTTTCTTTCAATATTTCTGCAACGCCGGTTATATGTCCACCCGTACCTACGCCTGTAATGATATAATCCAGCCCTTCAGGGAAGTCTGCCAGTATTTCCTGTGCCGTTGTTTTACGGTGTATTTCAGTATTGGCAGGATTATCGAATTGCTGTGGCATCCAGGCATTGGGGGTGGTTTGTGTTAACTCTGTCGCTTTTTCAATAGCACCCTTCATCCCTTTTTCGCGAGGGGTGAGTACGAATTCTGCTCCGTATAAAGCCATTAATCTTCTACGTTCAATACTCATGCTTTCCGGCATAACAAGAATTATTTTATACCCCTTTACTGCAGCTACCAGTGCAAGACCAATACCGGTATTACCACTGGTTGGTTCTATGATAACACTGTCTTTGTTTAATATTCCTTTATGCTCTGCATCCTCAATCATCGACAAAGCAATACGGTCTTTGATACTGCTTCCAGGGTTGTTTTTTTCCAGTTTTATCCATACTTCATGCTGGCTGCCGAATAATTTATTGATACGTACATGTGGCGTATTACCGATGGTTGCTAAAATGTTATTTGCTTTCATGTTATTTTTTTAAATCACAAAATTTAATGGCTCAGGAAAAGGATCTTTGTCTTTTATTTTTATTTCACTCTTATGGTACACGACAGAATTTGCTGCCACGCTATGTGTTAACCAGATATTGCCACCAATAATACTTCCTGCACCTATCACAGTTCCGCCTCCCAATATGGTGGCTCCTGAATAAATAATTACATCATCTTCAATTGTGGGATGGCGTTTGGTACTGGCCAGTTCCTTATCTACATTCAATGCACCCAATGTAACACCCTGGTATATTTTTACGCGATCGCCAATTACAGTAGTCTCACCAATTACAATTCCTGTTCCATGATCAATGGCAAATGATGAGCCTATTGTAGCTCCGGGATGAATGTCGATTCCCGTTTTGCTGTGTGCGTACTCAGCAAACAAACGTGGCAACGTTTTTATCTGCTGTCGGTATAACTGGTTTGATAAACGATAGATGGCTGTTGCGTAAAACCCCGGATAAGCCACCAGCACTTCTTCAATAGATTGTGCTGCAGGATCAAATGCCAATACCGCATCTGCATCATTCAATAATGCATCATAGATGGATGGCAAGGCATTGAAAAACGAAGTCGTATGTTCTTTAACCTTGTTCTCATCCCGTATGAGTTCAAACAATATTGCCGAAAAAGTATGCCGTATTTCATGATATTCCGCCGACAGTTTTTCAACTGAGTTGAATTTCTTTTCATAAGACCCGAACAAAAAATTAAACAGATCATCAATAAAATGCTCTGCCAACGCCTTGTCGGGAAAAGCATGATATGCCTTCCTGTTTCGCTGAAACAACTGTTGTATAAAAATTTCTTCTGCCATAGTTATTATTGAATCATGCAGGCTCCAACGGTTACATAACTTGTTTCATCAATTAAAATAGCACTGCCATTGGTTCTCAGCTCCTGGTAAGCATCGTACGCTACCGGACTTGCTGTTTTAATGGTAACTTTTACGATATCGTTCAGCGCCACTTTTTCGGGTGAAGCTATTTGCTCCAGTGAATGAACATCCAGTTGATAACTCACTTCTTTTACTACTGAACGTACCTGTTTACTGTTGATCTGTAACAAATACTTATTTCCAGGCACCAACGCTTTCTGATCCATCCAGCATAACAATGCTTCTATCTCATTCGTTACCCTGGGTTGATGCTCATTTTTTACGATGAGGTCACCTCGGCTAACATCAATATCATCTTCCAGGTGTATCACAACACTTTGTGGTGCAAATGCTTCCTCCACTTCTTTTCCATTATGCTCAATGGCTTTTATGGTGCTGCTGGTGCCGGCCGGTAATATGGTTACCGGATCTCCTTTTTTATAAATTCCGCTGTTGATTTTTCCGGCATAGCCACGATAGTCGTGCAGGTCTTCTGTTTGAGGGCGTATTACGTATTGCACAGGGAAGCGGGCTTTCACCAAATCTATATCGTCTTCCAGTTTTACTGTTTCAAGAATATCAAGCAACGAGGGGCCTTCGTACCATGATAATGATGTTGTTTTTTCAACAATATTATCGCCATTCAGTGCACTGATGGGTATATAACGCACATCTTTTAACCCCAGCTTTTTTGCTACTTCCGCATAATCAATAACGATATTGTTGTACACATCCTGCGAATAATTTACCAGATCCATTTTGTTAACAGCCACCACTGTATGCGGAATATTCAAAAGTGATGTAATGATGGAATGTCTTCTTGTTTGTTCAACCACACCATGTCGTGCATCAATAAGAATAACAGCAAGATCTGAGTTAGATGCCCCTGTTACCATATTCCGGGTGTACTGTATATGTCCGGGAGCATCGGCGATGATAAATTTTCGTTTAGGCGTGGCAAAATATTTATATGCCACATCAATGGTAATGCCCTGTTCTCTTTCTGCTCTTAATCCATCTGTAAGCAACGCCAGATCGATCTCCCCATCTTCCTTGTTTTTGCTTTGCCTTTCCAGCGCTTCCAGGTGATCGATCATGATCGATTTACTGTCGAATAATAAACGACCAATCAGGGTCGATTTTCCATCGTCCACACTACCTGCTGTTATAAACCTGAGTAAATCCATTTGTTTTGTTTTAGAAATAACCATTCTTTTTTCTGTCCTCCATTGCTGCTTCACTTACTTTATCATCAATTCTTGTTTCGCCACGCTCACTGGTTTTGGTGGCTGTAATTTCTCTGATGATATCATCAATACCTGAAGCATTCGATTCTACCGCTGCCGTACAGGTCATATCACCTACTGTACGGTAACGCACTTTTTTAGTAACTACGGAGTCCGTATCATCCAGTTGTATAAATTCAGATAAAGCAATTAACTGTCCTTCATATGCTAACACTTTACGCTCATGTGCAAAGTAGATGGAGGGCAATGCAATATTTTCGCGTCTGATATAATTCCATATATCCAGTTCTGTCCAGTTACTGATAGGAAATACCCTTACATTTTCTCCCTTGCTGATTCTACCGTTATAGGTATTCCATAATTCGGGGCGTTGCAGTTTGGGATTCCACTGACCAAATTCATCTCTTACAGAAAATATTCTTTCTTTAGCCCTTGCTTTTTCTTCATCTCTACGCGCACCCCCGATACAGGCATCAAAACCAAATTCTTCTATCGTATCAAGTAAGGTATAAGTCTGTAAAGCGTTCCTGCTGGCAAATTTTCCTTTGGGTTCGGTGAGTTGTCTTGACTTGATGGTGTCTTCCACTTTACGTACCACTAATTTTTCACCAATGGTTGCAGCCAGTTCATCCCTGAATTGCAAGGCTTCCGGAAAATTATGACCCGTATCAATATGCACCAGCGGGAAAGGAAACTTACCCGGGCGAAATGCTTTCAATGCCAGGTGTACCAACGTAATTGAATCTTTACCACCACTAAACAATAAAGCCGGTTTTTCAAACTGGCCCGCTACTTCGCGCATAATATGTATGGCTTCCGATTCCAGTTGATCGAGATAATCTAATCTGTACGCACTCATGCTTCTGCTGTTTTTTTGGGTTCATGTGAATGCAATCCACATTCTTTTTTACTATTGTCTTCCCACCACCAGCGGCCAGCCCTGAAATCTTCTCCGGGGTTAATGGCCCTTGTACAGGGTGCACAACCAATACTCACAAAACCTTTGTCGTGTAAAGGATTGTAAGGAATGGCTTTCTGATGGATGTATTGTTTTACTTCTTCTGTTGTCCAGTTTAATAATGGATGATATTTTATGATCTGGTTGGAAGCATCCCATTCAATGGTTGTCAGGTCTTGTCTTGCAGGCGAATGTGCTGCTCTTAAACCTGTGATCCAGATGGCATTACCCGACAATGCTTTTTTTAAGGGTACTACTTTTCTGATGGTACAGCATGCTGATCTGAGTTCCGGTGAATCATAAAATGCATTGGGGCCGTTGGTTTCAATGTATTCAGACAATACCTCTGCATCGGGGTAATAAGCTTTGATGCTGGTTTTATAAAACTCAAGTGTGCGGCTCCAGGTACTATAGGTTTCGGGAAAAAGGCGGCCTGTATCGAGTGTAAATAAGGATACAGGGAAATGATTTGTTTGAATCATATCCGTAATCACCTGGTCCTCATAACTGAAACTGGTTGAAAATGTAACAGCATCCGGATAAGCTTTAACCAGAAAAGCTATGGCTTCTTCAGGAGAAAGCTCCTGCAGTTTTTGCTGTAAATCTGCAGCAATGCTGCTATTGAGAACTTGTGACATATTTTTTGTTTGGATCGATAAAAGCCGGCAAGGTCGGGTATGAACAATATCAGCTCACCTTAATACAGGTGCAACAACAGCAGGTGCTGTTTGTTATTGACAGATATTTCATGTTGTTGAATTGCATATGCTTGTTTATATCGTTCCAGACATCCTATAAAAAAAGGCACCCGATGCTCAGTCAGAATGCCTTGTATATCTACAGTTGCTGTGTATTACGAAAGTCTGACTTATCTCTCCCGCCTGAGGCGGGACCGGATTTGGCACCTTTTTCCGCCTTAGACGGAAGTGGTTGCCAAGGCTTCACAGGGCCAATTCCCTCCGCCTTTCTTGATAAGAATGTATAAGAACGAATACAAAGATAAGGGGAAAGTTATATTCCCTACTAAATAAGTAGACTTTTTTGTAAAAGAAATGTAAAATCAGCTATTGGGTGAGGTAGTGTATGTTTATTTTCAGGCTTCGGGCTGCGCTCCACCTCTCAGCGAAACCTCTCTGTTCTCCTGTTCTCTGCGGTGAACCCCTGTGCCTGTTCACCGCAGAGAACAGGAGAAAACGGAGCTTACGCAGAGGGTTAATGTGCTGCTCAGGGACCATAAACTATTCTCCCACATTTACATTCCAACTGCAAGAGATGCTTTATTTTGCGGCATGACACAATTAGACAGTGTACAATTAGAACAGGTGATTCTTCATAAAGTGGGTAATCCCACGCGTGGAGAAGAATTAAAACTCTCCGTAAACCCGTTAACATTGAACGACGAAATTGTTAGGGGTTTGCTCACCAGGTATTTTCTTTCGCCTTTCAACGAACACGAGCAATACCAGTTTACCCATATCAGCAGCCTGGAGCTGAATGAAGTGTACCAGTATGTGAATGGTATTTTTGATGATCCGAAGAGCTTTGTTTCACAATCGGCTTTACTGGCTTCTTTCTTATACCAGAAAAGTACACATGCCCGGGTTAAAGAAGGTGAGTTATATGTTACCCGTTTCAGTAACGTACCATTCGGAACAGAATATGTGGATGCTATTGGTTTATTTAAAAGCGAAACAAAAGAAACTTTTCTGAAGGTATTTCCGCATGGACAAAGCTGGGAAGTGATTGCAGAAGATGGGGTTAACATCAACAAACTAGATAAGGGCTGTCTTATTTTTAAAAAGAACCGTGAAGAAGGTTATGTGGTTTGTGTGGTTGACAATACCAATAAACAGGATACCCAATATTGGGTGTCCGATTTTTTGCAGGTTAGCAGAACAGCCAACAGCTACCATCATACCAACGATACACTGGGTATGTGTAAGCTTTTTATCAGTAATGAGCTGAATGAAAAATTTGATATAAACAAAAGCGACCAGATTGATTACCTGAACCGCAGCATGGAATATTTCAGTACCAAAGAATCGTTTAACCTTACTGAGTTTGCGGAGGAAGTATTACATCATCCGGAAGTAATCGACAGCTTTACCCAATACAAACAGCAGTATGAAGTAGCCAGACAGGTGAATATTGAAGACAGTTTTGATATTCATTTAGCAGCCGTAAAAAAACAGCAACGTGTTTTCAAGAGCGTATTAAAGCTGGATAAAAATTTCCATGTTTATATCCACGGCAGAAAAGACCTGATTGAAAAGGGCTATGATGAAATGAGCGGCAAGCATTATTATAAACTGTACTTCGATGAAGAGAGTTAAGAAAAAGCTATGCGCTATGTGCCATCGGTCATGAGCAACTTCTTATAGATACTAACCTCCGAATGGGTCGTCTTCGGCCTTTAATAAATCTCTCAGGTGCAGCAGTGCTTTACGAATTTTGTTGGCATAGTCAGGATCATTGATCGGAACGGGCCAACTGATTAAGCTGGTGCTTTCATTTTTATTGAACTGGGGATAATACTGCGAACAAGTACATACATATTTACCATTACCCCTTTTTAGCCAAACACTCATCAAACCGCTACCAGTACTCGGAGCATAAATGGTATCAATATACATTGGATTGAAGGTAAATGAATAACCACAAAAAAGAGAAGGAAGACTTGTGGTGCTGTAAGGTCTGAAATAAAGGCTATAGCTGAAGGTGATAATACTTTCATTAAAATACAGGTAAGGATTAGCTACATATTTATCATCTAAACTAGTAGCGGCGCCAATCCTTACTGTATATTCTCCATTTATTTCATTCAGTTTTTTCTTCAGGTAATTAACAGTTTCTCCTTTGGTGAGTGTAACATCCTGAGAAAAGGATACAGTAAAGGGCAATAAAGCGGCTAATAAAAACAGATATCGCATATATACTCGTTAAAAACAATTCTAAAGTAAAAAAGTTTTCCGAGCCGCTAATTACTATTGAATTAAAGTTGCTGAACTATGTCGAAAATACCTAAATGTTGGTAAGTAAATAGTACATGGAGGCAGTAATTCTTTTGCTGTTTACCATTCAACAATAGGTTCAGCCTGTTTATCTAACCGGTTTCAACACTGATATTTCTTTTGTATGCTGCAGTATTTTAGGTTTCGAAAAATAGGAGGGAAAAAACTGATCTTTTGCCCATTTTTCGAATAAGTTGCGATAGTATGCACTTTCAGGATCACCAGATTGGCCCGGTGTATTAATCATTAATGTTTTATCCCAATCCTCTGCATCTACCACCAGCCTGAAACTGGCACCACTTAACTGGTTATCGATGCCGCCGTTAGCACCGGGTGTATGCGCGTTGCCGGCTCTTGGTAGCGGGCCATGATCTAACCTGTTGCGTAAGCCTGCATCTACAAAAGCCGATAAGGGATGACGAATCAGCGCATGCTTGAATTTTGGTTGCCCGTATTGCCACTGGCTCATGTCTGATCCCAGCCTTGTCTTCAACGCTGCAATGGCGTCTTTGAATGTGGTTGCCAGGAATGCATCTCTCAATTGTTCCGCAGACCTGCCTGGTTCTTTAAAATAGGGTGCCGGCGATGTCAGCATTTTAATGATTGTCGTTAATTGTAAACTGATTAACCCTCTTGCTGCTGCTGGTATAAATGTGGTTCCTGCCTGAATATATATTTGTCGCTCCCACTGGGCGTAAATACTTGCCGGTATACTTTCCATACCCAACACAAAATT
Source organism: Chitinophagaceae bacterium (assembly GCA_003526435.1). GTDB lineage: Bacteria > Bacteroidota > Bacteroidia > Chitinophagales > Chitinophagaceae > Sediminibacterium. The sequence continues at coordinate 15,662 of DPWF01000251.1, forward strand.
CCATTGATTGAGGTATTTTTTTGCTGCAACAGATGCTTCGTCTGTGAGTTGAACATTTTTAAGCAGCGGTACCAGCTCACTCGCCGGAATAGAGAAATAATCATTTTGCAGTTGAGCCATTTCTTCAATGGTGAATTTTTTATCCTGACTCAATACCTGGTTTACCCTGTCGCCTCTGTATGCATCGGCCCAGGTATAACCTACCGCATCCCATCTTTTATAAGAAGCGGGTGTTACATGTTGATTGGCTGTTGCAAAAAAACCTTTTTCAGGATTGAGCACATGTGGCCGCTCTTTAATTGGCAAATAATTGTTCCACTCATAGCGGCCATCACCGGGTATGGGTACATAACCACTAAAGTTTTTTCGCACAGGTACAATACCTACTGTTTGCCAGCCTATATTTCCTTTTTTATCTGCCCATATCATGTTCTCACCAGGTATATGACTGTAAGCACAGGCTTCTCTGAATGATGCCCAGTCTGTGGCCTGGTCAATTCGCAGAGACGCGAGATAGGGCGCCCCGCCAGGCTCCATCCATGCACATTTAACGGCATAGGCTTTATGGTGAACCGAATCGATATAGGTAACCGGACCATGCAGGGTATAAAATAATTTTGCCGTAACGGTTGCCGCATTTTTTACGGCTATTTTTTCTTCGATCCATTTCATATCTACCCATTTCCCCTTATGTCTGTACTGGTTTAAGTTAGCGGGGTTCAGGTCGTATACATACAAATCTTCACCATCCGTTTCATAGATGGTGAGCCCCCAGGCGCCGTATTCGTTGTGACCGATGGAAACACCGGGAATTTCGGGTTCACCTCCACCCACCACATTCCAGCCCGGTGCCACCAGGTGTACCATATATCTCAACGAAGGTGCTGCAATTTTGCGATGCGGATCATTGGCCAATAATGGATATCCACTGGCTGATTTTTTGCCACTCACTATCCAGTTATTACTTCCATCTGTTGTCGGATTCATTTCAAATGCCTCCTTTTCTCTTTTGATATTCATCTGGCTCAATAAAGCTGTTGCTTCGGCGGTTGGATTTACCAGGTCTTCTTTTGTGAAGCTGATATCTTTCCGGTAAGCATTGTAGAGATCGAGTATCTGAGCTGTTAACAGATCAACACGAATGGTACTGTCCATTTTCAGATCCGGATCTTTTGGATGAAACCATACAATCTCTTTCACTTTTTCTATTCCTACTTTCTGAATGGCCAATGCAATATTGAGCTCCTGTGTAATATTTCCTAATAAACCCTGGTGTCTGGAAATAACTACTTCTGGTGTCCATTCCCCGGGTTGAATATTAAGCAGTTTAAATTCAATGGGCAATTGAGCCGGTGTTTGGTTGATCTCTCTGATGTATGCATTTACACCAGCTACATAAGCATTGATGATTTCTTTTCCCTGTGGATGATAGTAGTTCAACTCCTTATCCATATTACCCCTGAACTTGAATAGCCGGGTGCCGATATCTCTTTTCAGTTCTCTGGCTCCTAATATTTCTGCAACGGTTCCGGTTGCCTGCCGGCGCCATACTTCAAACTGAAAAAGCCTGTCTTTGGCTGCACAATAACCCTGTGCAAAAAACAGGTCGTGCTGATTGTTGGCATAAATATGATTCATGCCCCATTCATCTCTCCATACTTCAACTGTTGCTTTCAGGCCTTTAAGCTGAACTGTATTTTTTTGCTGGGCTATTGCTGTTGTAAACGAAACAGTAACAAAAAAGAACAAGTGACTAAGCAAAGCAATCTTACGCATGTAAACAGATTTGCTTTCAATTTAATAAAAGTATTTCGAAGTCGTTGCAGAATTGAATGAGCGTATACCCATAAGAAAGCAGCGTCATTCGCAAAAATGCAAATGACGCTGCTTTCTTATTGTTAACAGATGAGACTATAATTAAAGCGACCTTGTTTTTTCGGCAGCTTTGGGTGTAGCTTTCGATATTCGTTTGGCTAGTTTCAGGCCTCTGAAGCAACCGATCGTACTTATATCAACATACAGTTCGGTTGTGGCTGCTTTATGCTTCCCGGTATTTTATCTACTCCTGTACTTACTGTTTAGAATAATTTTTCGGCAGGTGGTGTTGCTCCGGCTAATCTTAAATAAACTGTAGCCTGACCCCTGTGGTGTGTCTGGTGTTCGAAGCATTTTTCAATGGCCTGTAATTTGCTCATCTCAAAACGACCAAACATTTTTACCTGTTGTGGTAAATTTTCTTTTGGATATTTTTTAATAGCGTTGATGGCAAAATCATAGGCGGCCATCACTTTATTGGTAACACTGGTTTTATTTACATCATTCGATTTTTCGAGTTCACCAAAACCAACCGGCGATTTTTCGTCGGTAGCGGCTGCAATAAATCCATAAATAGCATCGCTCAGGTGTAAAAACTGTGCAGCGAATGAACGCATTTCCTTGGTGGGTTTAAGACTATAACCGGTTTCGGGCATAGCATCTAAATATTCTTTGGTATAATTTTTTGCCCGCTGCCATTCTTTAACGATGTCGTCATTTGAATTTTGCGCCTGCATGTTTGTCATGATTAAAATGCTGGTGAGTACTGCAAATAATTTTTTCATGGTTGGTTTTTTTACAAAGCTACTAACAATAGTGTATTTTTGTAACTGAATTAGTGAATAGTAGTAACTTACAGGTAACCGGTTTTTATGCGATCCATCACAAACCCCTTCCATTGTCCCGTCACCCGAACCATGTCTATTATAGGTGGTAAATGGAAACCCATTATTTTGAGCTGTATTGGCGACAAGTCTATCCGGTTTGGCAAACTCAAACAGTTGATTCCTGCCATTTCAAATAAGGTATTGTCAAATGAACTGAAAGAGCTGGAAGAATTATCGTTGATTGAACGTGAGGAATTTAAAGAGCTTCCTCCGAGGGTAGAGTATCGGCTTACCAAATCGGGTAAGAGTTTAATTCCATTATTGCTTGAAATTGCCAACTGGGGTAATACGAATCTGGCGAAGAAATTGGAAAAAGAAATACTGTAAGCAGTTAATAGCGCAAGTAAACTATTATGCTGTTGGCCGAATGAGTAGGCTGTATTTCAGGAAAATGCTGAAGTTTTATTCAGGTTATATTGCACCCCTCTTATTTTTCTCCTACCCCTTTAAAAAACATGTAATTCGGCAAGGCCTTACAGCATGATCTTTCTTCGAAAATGTTAAAGTTGTAAAAAGATTTGGGCTTTTCATTATTGTTTCTACATTTGTAGAACAAGATGTAAATTTGTAGAATGAAATTGACCAAAGCAGAACAACAAGTAATGGAGCTCATCTGGCAGCAGAAAGAGGTGTTTATGAAAGATATATTAGAAGCTTTTCCAGAACCCAAGCCCGCACCCTCTACCCTCGCTACTTTACTGAAAAGAATGCAGGACAAAGGTTTTGTAGGGTATAAACTCTTTGGCAATTCAAGACAATACCATGCACTGGTAAATAAGGAAAAGTATTTTTCGAAAGAAGTGAAGTCAATCATCAAAGGCGCATTCGACAATTCGGCACTCAGTTTTGCTTCTTTTTTTACGACGGCTACCAAACTCTCCGTGAAAGAACTGGAGCAATTGCGTGATATGATTGATCAGGAACTCAAAAAGAAAACCAAATGATGGCACTACTCCTGAAAATAGTATTGGCTTCAGCCTGTATGACGGGTATTTATTTCCTGTTATTGGCCAAACAGAAAAGCTTTCGCTTTAACCGGTGGTATTTATTGTTGTCGCTATTGCTCCCCCTCATTGTACCCTTTATTGAACTCGAAATAACTGCCACACCTGCTGAAAACCTGGTGCAGGGTTATGTACAAAGCCTATATATAGTGCAGGATGCGATTGCAATGGATAGTAAAACCAATGTGGTAGCTGTAACAAAATCGGTTTTGTTTACGGCTACTGATGTTGTGTTATTTGGTTTCCTGATCATCAGTCTGGTTTTACTGATGCGATATATCTTCTGTGTACACAAATTATTACAGTTGAAAAAATCGGCAGTGCTGGTACAAAGGGGGCAGCTAAGCATTGCTTTATCTGAAGAAGTAAAGCAAGCTTTTAGTTTTCTTTCTACGATTTATGTAAACAGAAAAGCATTTGAAAACAATGAAATTTCAAACGATATACTGTTACATGAAACAGCGCATTGCGAGCAATGGCATAGTCTGGATGTTTTATTTGGTCAATTGTTGCTGGTGTTTACCTGGTGGAACCCGCTAAACTGGTTATTGCTGCGTACCATACGACAAAACCATGAGTTTCTGGCCGATGAAAAAGTGGTTACTGAAAAACCAGATGATACCGTTTCTTACCTGCAGTTGTTATTGCAATCGGCCAGTACCCAACTGTATTCATCTGTGGTTTCTGAATTTAATTATGCATTCATTAAAAAACGATTTACCATGATACAGAAAAAAAATTCCCGTCACGCAGCGTTGTATACGCTTACGAGTATGCTGATTTGTTTGGTTGTATTGGGTTGTTTTATGTCGTTCCGGTATAAAGCGGTAATGACCCAGTCTGTTGTAGAAAAGCGGGTAGATACCGTTCCTTCAGTTACCCCCAACAAAAGTTTTGATGCCTACCTGGAGAAAAACACATTTGCCTATTCAGAAAAAGGTGTTTCTGCCGAAGAGATGGCATTGTATAAAAGCATCACTGACAAATACGAGATAAAGCGAGAGGATGGCAAGAAAAAATGGGTTGAGATTAGCAAAGAAGACAAGGCAAGTTTAAAAGATATATTTGGCCGCATGAGTAAAGAGCAGCAACGAGGACAGCGCATCCGGTTTATGAAACAGTTACCCCCTTTCGCAAAAAATACACCAACGACCAAACAGTTTGAAAATTTTAAAAAAGCAGATGTATATGGTGTGTGGCTGGATGACAAAAAAGTATCTAACGAAATACTGAATCAGTACACAAACAGCGATTTTGCACACTATTCGGTAAGTAAGTTGTATGGTGCCGCAAAAAAAGGCAGAAACTATACCCACCAGGTAAACCTGATGACTAAGAAAGCCTACGACGATTACCTTACCGATAAGCGCAAAAATGCCCATGAGCCCATTATGTTTATGAGCTGGAGACCTTATGTTGCGGTGGTTGAAAAAACGAAATAGGTTCTTACATAAAACGGATGAAGTAAAAAAGGGTCGTTGAGACCCTTTTTTTATGCTGTTGCGTTGCTTCGAACGGGTAGTTGCTAATTAATGCTCTAATGAGTCGGGGAGCCTCAATGAATAAGGGTTGGAATATTGCTTCTGAAGATAAAAGAGGTAAAAAAGAGGGATAAAGGGATTTTGACTATTCGCTTCTGGGGAATGAAGAAAACCATCGGTTACCCGCCATGCTGCCAGCAATAACCATTTGTTTTTGCTTTCCTTTTACACTGTGCTCCCTTTTTGGTGATTCCCTGGCAACGATCATTTTGGCTAGTGGCACGCTGATTCATATACCCACCAGAATCTTCTTTTTTGGTATTGGTTAAAGAATCCATTCTTTGCTCAAGGCGTGTAACACGCTGGTTCAGTTCATTTGTTTTACTATCCGTATCAGAACAAGAGCAACAGATGATACACAGTAAGATAACAGAAAGAACTTTCATAGCAAATCATTATCTGTTAGTTAGACTTTTAGTTTGCGATTCGGCTGATGAGTCCACACCAACACTATTATTTCGAAGGTATGTGTCAAACATATGTTGTGAAAGCACTTTTAAAGTGCGGGTAACATATACCGGATGTTTACCGCCAGCCGTAAAATATTCTATTACATTGTTAGTTTTTAGGTAATAAAGTTTTCCAATAGACCAGGCAGTTATCGTATCCGGATTGGTGATCTTTCTAAAGTTCTTCCATCTTTCTTCATTTAATAAATCCTTGGCTTTTACATCCGCATCACAATCTATCTTCTCATAATGATCCCCCGTCCAATACATACATTCAGCACCTTTATCATAGAGCAAATAAAATCCCAATGAAAGAATGGCAAAAACTAAAGGAACCCAAAAAGTCAGCCATTGCCTATTAACCGGTAAATGCTTTTCCCCGGACCTGGTATCATTACCGAGACTTATCGGAAGAGCAAGTACTGGTATATCATTAGTTGTTATTGTTATGGCCTCCTGCTCATTAGCATGAGTTTTACTTTTTATTTCTTCAGCCTTATCATCTTCCTCTTCTTTATTATCCTTCTCTAAATTTTCACTGAAGCCCTCATCACTATTCAAAATTGCTTTTTCCCTCTCGCTTAAAATTACATCCATTCCAAACCGGAAGGGTCTATGCGGAAAATCTATCAGCCAGGCTAACAGTTCTACATTTTTATCATCCGTTTTAGCTGCCCTTCCTTTCAGGTAATTTGAGAATGCTCTAAACCCATCTGTGGGGAAATTGTCGATGGGGGTTAAGAATGACTTATTCTCTTCGGCTGGTCCAAAGAAAGACCTAAGAACAGGTTCGTCTTTTTTATCAGGCCTCTCTTTATATACAGTGAGGCATTCTTTGCGGATACTCGCCGGTGTTGGCTGCTTTAATGCAGGAGAAATTTCGGGCGTACTACGTAACAGTTGATAAGTACGAAATACCAGTTTGATGTATTCTGGGTGAGTCAGCCTCATATAATTTCTCTTCCTTCTAAATGTACATAATAACCGGAATTTTCGGAATTACCGGATCAAAATAAGCGCCCAACCAGTATTCAGCCTTACGGTTTCCCGGAATTTCCGGAATCATCGGAATTATTGGAATCCAACCCGGCAAAGGCTTTTAGGCCATCCTATGTTTGCATTGTGATCGTTTGGTACCTGTTACAAGAAATCAAATGATCTGCTGAGTGCAGCGATCGCAGCGAGGTTAGCAAGCATGGGAAGTTGCTGACCAGACTGCGATCAACGCCCTTCCTTCCCATCGTAAGAAGCGCTTCTTACAAAACAGTCTCTGCCGGGTTCGCTACCTGGTAAGGGCAATTTTTTACACCATCTTAAATTATTAAACAATGTTAGAACTACTCATCTGGTTTGCGGCATTCTTATGCTTCAACCCAACCCATACTGCCGAAAATCACGGCAACTGCAAGAAAGCACATAACACCACCGTTTCTACTTTCGATGATACGGGTGGAGAAACAGGAAGTAACCCCAAGCCACCATCACCTCCGCCGCCTCCACCTCCCACCGGGAATTAACAGGCAGCAAAAAGGGCAGAAGTTATTCTGCCCTTTTTTATATATTTAAGAAAAAAGAAATTCTTGAAATTAGCAAAAGGCTTATTGTTTGCTGCCATCACCGTGGTTATTGGGGGCTGCAACATCAAGAAAGATAATGTTCCTGGGAGGTATACAGACTATGACATGGGCAATTGGTATAATGACCAGGGAAAATTAGATTCTGCATTCCTCATGTACAACAGGTATGTGGGCAACGCCGATGATACACTTAAAAAAGGAACAGCTTACAGGTACATGGGCGACATGCAGTGGGAAGCAGGCGATCTTCATGGTGCAGAAGAAAGTGCAACAGGTGCCATACGAACCCTCGATACACTTAATACAGAACACCATAGCGAACTATGCTTTACCTATCGCTTATTAGGGAATATAAATATTGACCTTCAGCATTATGATGAAGCCATCAACATGTATAACAGGGCAATGCGTTTTTCAACAGACGACAGCTTTCCGCTTGAGTTAATGAACGATAAGGCCGTTGCCCTTCAGAAAAAAGGAGCATACAACCAGGCCATTGCTGTGTATGATTCCATCCTCCTGCTAAAAATCAGCAATCCATCTCTTTTTGCAAGGGTACTGGATAACAGGGCTGTAGCAAAATGGCGGTTTAACCCCAGCTATCCGGTATTACCCGAATTCTGGCTGGCCCTGCAAATACGCACCGATAGCCAATATAACCGCGGCTTAAATGCCAGCTATGCCCATCTGTCTGATTATTATGAAAAAATAAATCCTGATTCAGCCTTATGGTATGCCAACAAAATGTTTCAGCAGGCACAGATCATCCAAAGCTCTGGCGACAGGCTGGAAGCTATTGATAAACTCATCAGGCTCGACAATGCTGCTGCTTCAAAGAAGTGGTATCATGAATTTAAAAAACTGAACGATAGTCTGCAGCTTTCGCAAGATACTACCAGGAGTCGCTTTGCACTGATAAGATATGATTCCCAAAAAAGCAAAGCAGACAATCTTGAATTAAATGCACAGGTTACCGCACAACGCCTCTGGATATATGGATTGATAGCGTTGGCAGCAATTGTTATTATACTACTTTGGAGCTGGTACAATAAACGCCGGCGCCGCATCAAACAGGAAGCCGAAATAGCCATAAGAGACGCCAAATTAAACACTTCTCAAAAAGTACATGATGTGGTGGCCAATGGGCTTTATGGAATAATGAACCTGCTGGAACACAGCGAGAAAGTTGACCGGGATCCCTTACTGACAAAAGTCGAAGACCTGTATGAAAAATCAAGGGATATATCCTACGAAGAACCTGGTTTCACTGATGACACAGATTACGATCAACAGATTCATGACTTGCTGGATGAGTTTACCAATGACCAAACCAAGGTATTTGCAGTGGGCAACCAACCCCTGTTCTGGAATAAGGTGACGGGTGTTCAAAAAAAACAACTGTTACTGATACTCCGGGAGATCATGACCAATATGAAAAAGCACAGTGGCGCCGGCAATGTGATCATAAAATTCAAAGAAGAGAACAATACCGGGACGATCAACTATAGCGATGATGGAAAAGGATTTCCTGCTGATTTTAAATACAACAATGGACTAAACAATACGGTTAACCGTATTCAGTCTTTGAAGGGGGATATTATTTTTGGGAAAAGCGATAAAGGGGGTGCATCGATTGCCATCTGCTTTCCGCTTCAATCCAGTAAAGTATGATTGATAAAGTTATTATAGCCGAAGACCAGGAGTTTGCCAATCTTTCGGTGCAGAAGACCATGGATGACCTGCAGGTGAAGCAGTATGACTACGCATTTTATTGTGACGATGCTTTAGCCAAAATTAAACTGGCTCTACAAAAGGGTGAGCCCTACGACCTGCTGATCACCGACCTTTCTTTTGAAGAGGATGGAACGCCTCAAAATATTAATGATGGCATTGACCTCATACGGGCTGTTCGTGCCGTTCAGCCGGGTATCCTCATTCTCATATTATCGGGGCAGCATCGTCCGGCTGATATACATAACCTGTTTGAGAACAAAGAAGTAGATGCTTATGTACGCAAGGCAAGACACGATGTGAAGGAATTAAAAGCCGCCATGCAGGCACTTTCAAAGGGGCAGCAATACTATCCCAGAGCGCTGGCGCAACTGGTGAAACAATCAAACACCTACGAGTTCACAGATTTTGACATCACGATTATTCGTTTGCTGAATGAGGGGTACCAGCAAAATGAAATACCTGCCTATCTTAAACAACAGCATATTAAACCCTCCAGCCTGAGCAGCGTTGAAAAACGCCTGAGCCAGATCAGGGATGAGCTTGGGTTTTCAAATAACCAGCAGCTAATGGTATTTTGTAGTAATGCGGGGTTGTTATAAATGAGCTATTAGCTGTTAGCATTTAGCCTTTGGGTAACACATCTTTTTAACAGCTAATGGCTAGTAGCTAAAGGCTAAAAGCTACTCATTCATTTCCCTCGATACGGTTTACCGTAAAAAAAAGAGAAAGCTGCCTGTTAGTTTTGGATTGAGCCTGTTCTCATCAACCAAAACGAATCTTATGCTCACCGCATTAAAACAACAAAAGCTACTCAATGCCCTGAAAACTTACCGTAAGGATTTTTTAGATGGCAGCATCAAAGAGTTGGATGAATCGGGCACCCGCATCATGATCAACCGTTTTCTTTCAGATGTATTGGGCTATAAGCAACTGGAAGAAATAAAAACAGAATACATGATCAAGGGCACGTATGCCGATTATGTGATACAGGTAAATAAAACAAGGCATTTCCTGGTAGAAGTAAAAGCCCTTTCTTTTCAGCTTTCCGAAAAACATTTACGGCAAACAGTAAACTATGGTGCCAATGAAGGCATTGAGTATGCTTTGCTCACCAACGGAAAAAACTTCGAGTTTTATAAAATCATCTTCGAGTAACCCATTTCCTCCCGCTTAATATTTGCTATTGACCTGAGTGATGTTGCTTCGTTGAAAAATGCAGCCAATCATTTACAACACCTGCACAAAGAAAGTGTGGTGAAAAATTCTTTCAAACCGCTCTGGAATAAATGCGAAGCCACCGACCCTTACAATATTGCAGGTATCATTTGTTCTGAACCGATATTGAAATGCATTAAGAAACTGATCAAAACCAGGTACAATGAAAAATGTGAAGATGAGATCATACTTGCTGCGGTACATAAGATTGTGACGGATAAGATGGATGCTGGGTTGATAAAGCCGTTTAAGGCGGCGAAGGTGAGGGTGAAGAGGGAGAAGAAGAGTGAGGAAAACAACCAGACAGAATCACCTATTATCTCAGAATAATAAGTCATCAAGTAATAGAATCGTAGATACCAGTTATAAAATATTAGAATAATTGATGAGTTTGAATTTAAAAGGTTGATATCTGCAATGAAAGGGGCGCAACAGGCTACAGATATTACAATATTCTTTATCAGGCCTTTGGATAAAGCGTTTCGTACTCTTTACTTGTTTGTTTTTATTTATTAGTAAAAATGATTAGTTAAATAATTAAAATCCACGTAAGAATGATTATATTTATTTCACTACTCTATTTTAGGTCGGCCCCCATCGACTAACAACAATTATTTACACACTTAGTTAATTTTTGTCGAATGAGGGGCATTCTTTTCATTATTTTGCTTTTTACGTTTGGTCCTGTTATTTCATATTCACAAACTATATCCTATACAGGGTCATTAAATATATGTNNGATGATGCACCATCTGGAGCAACTTTTAAGTGGCTTAAAGATAACGTTGAGATTATACCAGCTCAAACAAGTATTTCTTTTAATGCAACTACATCCGGCAGTTACACAGCATTAATTAATAACTCAATAACTACTCCGGCTGTCGTTTTGGTTGTAAATACTAACCCAACTGCTGGTTTTACAGTTTCATCACAAAACGATTGTGCGAATGTAAATACAACATTTACAAGTACGTCTATTGGTACTTCTTTGACTTATGCATGGAACTTCGGTGATCCTAATTCTGGGTCAGGTAACGCCTCAACTCTCCAAAATCCTACAAAAACATTTGTAGGCACACCCGGTAACAGTACACAAACATTTCCCGTTTCGCTAACTGTAACAGATGTAAATGGTTGTACAAATACGGTTATAAACAATATAGTAAAAAATCAACTACCCAGTACTGCACTAGGCGGAACTGGAATAAAAACCTATAATGACCAAACATATTATGCAATATGCGGATCAACCAGCGGTACATTTACTTTTTCAAACACATCTACTACATCAAGTACAAATACAAACTATAATATAACATGGGGAAATGGGAATCCCAATTATTCTGCGAATACTTTTACCAGTACAACTCAAACATATAATACCGGAGTTTATACATTAAACTATTCAGTAACTGGTGGAAACGGGTGTATTAGTACGTCTGAAAAGAAAGTTTTCGTTGGATCAAATCCTAGTATTGGAACTTCAAATCCGGGATCAACATCAGTTTGTACTGGTCAAACGTTAACATTCCCAATTAATGACGCTACAAATAATACACCTGGAACTACCTACACTGTCAATTTCCATGACGGGACTGCGCCATCTGTTTTTACTCATCCGGCTCCAGCAAATGTTTCGCATACTTATCTATTAAATTCTTGTGGCGTAAATAGTTTAACATATTCTAATTCTTTTTACGTTTCCATTGTTGCATCAAATGCTTGTGAAACCTCTACCAGTTTTGCTGCTCCTATTTATGTATCAAATGCACCTGTAGCAGATTTTTCTATATCGCCAAGTAGTCCAGTTTGTGTAAATACAGTTGTAAATTTTACAGGTAATGCTACTTCTCTTAAAGTAGCATCTAATTCAGGCTGTGCTAATAGTCAATCTATTTGGAGTATCACACCGGCAACAGGCTGGGTATTACAATCTGGTAGCATTTTAGGTATTGATAATGGTTTCAATGACCCATCGCTATGGACTACACCAGGTTCTAACAATCTTTCAGTAAGATTTACTGCTGCAGGAACTTATACAATAAAACTTAAAGTTGCCAATAGCACTAATTGCGGTTTTGATGAAATCACTAAAACAGTTTGTGTTAATCCAACACCAACAGCTGCTTTTACAGTTGATCAAACTATAGGCTGTAATAATCTTTTAGTAAAAACCACAAATACTAGTTCTGCACCCTCCTGTGGTGTTAATACGTATAGTTGGAGTGTTACCTATTCAGCAGCTTCCGGATGTACTCCATCCACTTCCCTATTTAATTATGTATCAGGTAGCAGTACCTCTGAAAATCCAGAATTCTCTTTTGTGAATCCAGGAACATATACTATCAGATTGGTTGTAACAAGTCCGGGGGGGTGTGTATCAACCGCTGCAACAAGAACCATTACTGTAAAATCAAAACCAACCGTCACAATAAATAATATCCCAACAACTATTTGTGTGGGTTCTATTTCACCTTCCGCTACGGTTGCCAATTGTAATGCTACCACTACACCCACATATCTTTGGACTTTCCCAGGAGGTAGTCCAGCCAGTTCAACGAGTGCATCACCAGGTAGTATTAATTACACTACACCCGGAACTTATACTATACAGTTAGATGTTACAAATGAATGTGGTACAACAACGCTAACACAATCTATAGAAGTCAAGCCTATACCTACTGCTACAGTACCCGCTAATCAGGAAATCTGTACTGGTACAACTGTGGGGACCTTCACATTTACGGGTAATATTACAGGAACAACGTTTGCATGGACAAACAACCTCACATCTATAGGGTTAGCCAGCTCTGGAAATACGGCTACGATTAACGCATTTACTGCAATCAATAATACAGCAGCTCAAGTAGTTTCGACAATATCAGTTACCCCTTCTGCCGGGGGGTGTACTGGTCCCGCTAATTCCTTTACAATAACCGTAAACCCCCGACCTTCAGCACCAGGTGTAATAAGTCCAATAGAATATTGTTTAAATGCAACACCATCTGCACTAACGGCATCTACAGTTATTGGAAATACTGTTTTATGGTATAATAATAGCGGATTAACAGGAGGCTCTGCTACAGCTCCAACGCCTAGTACAGCTATTGCAGGTACTACAACTTATTACGTTACGCAAACAAATGCATTTACATGTAGAAGTAACTCTTCTGCAATCACTGTAAATGTTACCAATGCGATCACTACTAATACTATTACGGCAGACCAAACTATTTGTGCTGGAACAAGCCCTGCCAGTCTTACCGGTACGGCTACGGGTGGTACTGGTTCTTATACTTATCAATGGCAGCTTTCAACAGATAATGGCAATTCATGGATAAATGTTCATTCTAATGGAACTAATAGCACTTATAGCCCAGGAGCGGTTTCAACATCAACATTATACCGAAGAATAGTAAATAGTGGTGCCTGTACACTCCTTTCAAGCAATACTGCGGCAATTACAGTTCTACCAATACTAAGCAATTTTTCTATTTCAGGAAATCAGCAAATTTGTGAAGGTAATCCAACCTCACTTTTGGTAGGCGAATTACCAACAGGAGGAAACGGCTCTTATACCTATCAATGGGAAATTTCAACCAATAATAGTACCTGGAATACTATTACTGGTGCAAATGCTAAAGATTATCAGCCTCCGTTATTAACCACCACCACCTATTATCGAAGAAGAGTCACAAGTGGTGCTTGTTCAGCCATTTCTCCCTCAATTACAATTACCATATATAATAATCCTAACACAGGTACTTTGTCTGCTTCTGTTATAAATGCTTGCCAAGGCTCAACGGTTTCTGTATCAACTTCTGGTGTTGTAGGTGTAATTCAAAAATGGCAATATAACCTAACTCCTACAGATAATAATACCTGGATAGATGTTAATCAAACAACTAATACAGTAAGTTTTACTAATGTTCAAAATAGTTTTGGTGTAAGAGTAGTAGTAAAGCAATCGGGATCATGTACAAATGAGGCAATTAGTGCAGTTACACAAGTAAATACATCCTTAACAACAGTACCAGGAGTTACATCTGGTAATGCAACGGTTTGCGTTACAGGAAATAGTGGAACCATAAACTTAACCGGACAAACAGGGTCTGTTGTACGCTGGGAAAGATCTACGAATAACGGCTCCAGTTGGACTACTGTAAATAATACCACAACAACTTTAAATTACTTAAATCTAACCACAACAACTTTATATAGAGCAGTTGTACAGAGTGGTGTTTGCCCGCAAAGTAATTCTACTGCGAGCACCATTACTGTTGTACCAACAGTTACCCCTTCAAATGCGGGAATTGATCAAAGATTATGTAATCAAACACAAACAAATTTAAACGGTAATACACCATCTTTTGGAACAGGAATATGGAGTCAGACATCAGGATCTGCTCTAACAATCACAAACCCTTCTCTACGTAATACTACCGTTACCGGATTACAGCCCGGACAAACATATAGATTTAGCTGGGTTATAACCGGACCCGGGGCTTGTCCCAGTTCTTCGGATGAGGTTGAAATAGTGAACACTCCAACTATAACAAATGCAAATGCAGGATCAGATAAAATTGTTTGCGCATTTACTTCAGCCGATGACTCTGTAACACTTTCAGGTAATAATCCTGCAAATCCAATATTTGAAACCGGTACATGGACATTACTTAGCCCTGTACCGCCCGGAAGTTCAAGTAGTATACGCAATCCAAATAGTCCGAGTTCTGTGTTTGTTTTTAACAGACCGGGTACTTATCGGTTATCATGGTCAATCAATAATAATGCTTGTGTAACAAGCAGAGATACCATGGAAGTGGTTGTATTTGATAAACCCATAACAGGTCCGCTTGTTGCTTCAGCCACAAAGGCTTGTGTTGGGAATGATATCACAATAAATACGGGAAATACATTTCGAGGCGTTGTTTCAAAATGGCAATATTCATTCAATCCTGCTGTTTCATCTAATTGGATAGACACACCTGTTACTTCAACAACGATTAATTTTTTAAATGTTCAAAAAAGCTTTTCGGCTAGAATCATTTCAATTTCAGCCGGTGTGTTAAGAGGCTGTAATATATCAGATACATCAGTAATTCCGATAGAGATTGTTCCTGACTTTAATAATATTATTGATACTACCTCTCTAACCGTTTGCCCGGGGCAGGCTGTTGCTATTCCAGGCCAATTACCCATTGGAGCCTATAATGTTTTTGATTACCAATGGCAACAAAGCAAAGATGGAAAAACTGATTGGGTTGATATTACCGGTCAAACCGGAGCAAACTTAAATATGACTCCATTATCAACAACATTTGTAAGAAGACTGGTGATCGTTTCTCCTTGTATAAAAGCCAGTTCTTTAGTCTACATTTTTGTAAGACCTTCTGTTGGAAATTTTTTAATGTCAGATAGTGTTGGAACCTGTTTTCCGTTTGATGTAACTTTTACTAATCTGGTTCTGCCCTCTACAAAAACAACCTGGAATTTCGGAGATGGCGCCTTTAATGAAGGAGATGAAGTATCTCACACTTATCGCTCAACAGGTACTTTTCAAGTTGTTATGACAGCTCAGTATCCGGGTGGATGTAGGTTTGAGGCAACAAAGACTGTTACAATTACGGGCCCCAAAGGTATTTTTCAGCATAACATTACTCCACTATGTTTAAGCGATGCTGCTAGATTTGAAGTGGCGGCGCCAGGTGTAGATTCTATTCGATGGAATTTTGGCGATGGGAATGTATTGATCACTACTGAAAAAATTATTTATCATACATATACAGCAGCAGGACCATATTATCCAACTGTTGACCTACTTGCAGGACCAGAAGGTAAGTGTAGAAGTCGGTTAAATGGTATTGATTCTATAAGAGTAGACAATGTTACTGGTGGATTTACAAATACGATTGAACAGACTTGTGGAAACACCATTGTAGCTTTTACAGACCGGTCTACAGCTTTTTATGGAGTTAAAGCAATGCAGTGGGATTTCGGAGATGGGAATAACAGCAACGATAGAAACCCTACGCATATATACAATGCACCCAGTAGCTGGCAGGTAAGACAAATTACGGAAGGAAATAGTGGTTGCAGGGATACGATTCGAAGGTTAATACCAATAACAATCTGGGATATTCCAAAAGTTAATACCAATAAAGACTCTATTGCTTGTGTTGGGCAAGTAGTTCCTTTTGCTGCAAATGTTTTTTCCCTTGACCCAATTAAAAGTACTGTTTGGAATTTCTCTTCCGGATCTATAGTTACAACTTTAAACGCGCCAACAGTTTATCAATTTCCCGGCAATTATTTAACCCTTTTTGTTGCTACTACCATTCACAACTGTGCTGATACTGTAAGGCTTCCTATAAGGGTTTATCCTCCATTGTCCATCGATCTGGGTCCAGATAAACTTTTAGCTACCGGAACTCTCTTTCCATTAAATAGTATAATAACAAATGGACCTGTTTCTGAGTGGGAATGGAAGCCAAATAATAATATTAGCTGTAATGCATGTCCATTACCAATAGCAACAATAAAAAATAATATCACCTATACTGTTAAGGGTGTTACAGCTAATGGCTGTATTGCAACAGACAGTATTAACATAAAAGTTTTTTGTGAAAGAGCACAAGTGTTTATTCCGAATGTATTTACACCAGATGGAGATGGTTTAAATGATGTATTGATGGTTAGGGCCTCAGGTATTCGTTCTGTAAAATCATTCAGAATTTTTAACAGATGGGGAGGTGTTGTTTTCGAAAGATCGAATTTCCAGCCGAATGATAAATCGCAGGGTTGGGATGGCCTTATCAACGGTAAAAAAGCACCACCTGATGTATATATATATACTTGTGAAGTGATTTGTGAAAACAATACAAGCTATCCCTACAAAGGGAATATTACATTGGTTAAATAATTTATTATGAGAAAAGTTTTATTAGCAATACTCTTATGTTCTCCGGTAGTTTTATTATCGCAAGACTTTTCATTTTCACAGTTCTATGAAATGCCCATGTTGCGCAACCCAGCTTTATCAGGCATATTCAATGGCGATATCAGAGTTAGCTCTGTTTATAGAAATCAGTGGGCCAGCATTTCAGTTCCTTTTCAAACAAGAGCATTCGGCGTAGAGTATAAAAAATCTATTAACGACAAGAGTAATAGCTACTATACCTTAGGGTTACAGCTAACATACGACAAAGCCGGTGACCTGGCACTCAAACGAATTCAGGTTTTACCTGTCATAACTTATCACCAGTCGCTAAGTAATGATAATGATACCTACTTATCTGGTTCATTCATGCTTGGAAGGGTGCAAAGTAATTTTGATCCTTCAAAAGCTATGTTAGACGATCAGTTTGTAAATGGAAGTTACTCACCAGGCAATGTATCAGCACAAACGTTTACCAATACAGGCAGATCTTACACAGATATGTCTGCTGGGCTTGTCTTCTCTTCGAGTTATGGAGAAGACTCCAGATTTTATATTGGCGCCGCTCTTTATCATCTGAATAAACCCAAATTGAATTTTTTTGATAATGATGCTAATACTTCTCAGGCACCAAAGGTTGTTTTTAATGCAGGGTTAAGTACGCCTGTTACTGAACGAAGCCAGATTATTGCGTATGTTGACTATTATCAGCAAACCGGAAATAAGCAATTGTTTGGGGGTATGCTGTATGAATTTCCTGTGACATCTTATTTAGATGATGGTGATAATATCAAACTTTCTGTAGGTGCTTTTTATCGATGGAACGATGCATTAATACCTGCTTTCAAAATACAGGCATCTAAATTAATGCTGGGTCTTAGTTATGATGTTAATGTATCTCAATTAAGAACAGCTTCACAATTAAGAGGAGGAATGGAAATCACACTTTCCTTTCTGGGTTTTCTAAAAGGAGAGTCTTCTTCCAGAAATAAAGTTCGGTGTCCAAGGTTTGGAGGGGGGAAAAATGTTGGGTGGTGGTATTCTAAGTGAAGAATAATGAAGTTATTAATATTGATGACAGTGGGTGTGGGATTGTTTGGAACGTTTACGGCTTATTTGGCGAGCTAGTTTGTGGAGGAGGGGAAGGAGACATGAAGGTTAGTGGTGAAGGAGATCCTCAGTTTAGAAGGATGACATCCCCATATTATCCGAATTCATAAGCAGATTATTAACTGGAGCTCACGATGATATAGTGTTGACAAAACTTTACACATATTTTATAAAATATTTATAGAAATAAATTAATTAATATTCTTATTTATATTTTAAAATATATTTTGATATACAGAAATGATATAGTATGTTAGTCATAAAGTATCTGATATGGCAAAGTTATCGGCAAAAAAAGAACGATTTAAGAATGTAGCAGGGAGAAGGGTTCAAAAAGTATTAGATGACATCGAGAGTTTAGCTAAATGCTCTAATAGGAGCACTTATGACTATACAGATGAAGAAGTAAGAAAAATGTTAAGGGCCATTAATGAGAAAGTAACTCAATTGAAAATTGCTTTTAATAGTAATAGCAAGTCCGGTAAACAAACCTTTGAATTTTAATAGAACATTATGAATAAAGAACTGCACTGGCATCATGTGTCAACTGGAGGAGGAGATGTTGATGGTCTCAATAACTCAATGATTGAACACTTCGCAGGAAATTATAATTACTTTTTAGCGAGAGAAATTATTCAAAACTCCCTTGATGCCAAAACAAAAGGCATTACCCAAAATTTACCTGTTCGGGTGACATTTAAGCTGGAATCACTTTCAAAAGAGGAATTTCCCGGACATCAAGAGCTATTACAAATTATTAAAAGTGGAAAAAATTTATGGAGTCATCACGTCGAAACTGTTGCTTTTCTTGAAGGCGCAATAAAGTGTTTAACTCAGGAAAAAATTCCATGTTTGAGAATATCGGATTTTAATACAACAGGATTGAGTGGTAATGACAACGATATGCAGGGCGGCTGGTTTAATCTTGTTAGGTCTACAGGGGCGAGCTCCAAAAGCGGTGGAGAAGGTGGGTCATTCGGAATTGGCAAAGGTGCTCCGTTTGCCGCTTCTGACCTTAGAACTGTACTATATGCTACACAAAACGAAAAATCAGTTTCAGTTTTTCAGGGTAAGGCAGAGTTGGTGAGTTTCCGGGATGAAAACGGCGATACTAGAAGAGGAGTGTGCTCTTATGGTTTCGAACAAAACTCTGTTAGGGTCCTAGAAGCTATTCCGAAAGGGTTTTGGAGAAAAGACCAGGGCACAGACATAGTGATCTGCGGTTATAAAGCGACCGGAGATTGGGTGGACGATCTTTTAAAATCAGTACTTAGAAATTTTTGGTATGCAATTCATTGCAAAGATTTGGTTGTCGAAGTTGAAGACCACAAAATTGAATACGATAATCTGTCAGAATATTTAGTTAAGCATTTTGTCAATGAGCCGTTCAAGGATTATGTGGAACCAGCGGGTAATCCGTTGCAATATTATTTAGCAGTAACTCAGGGCGAAGAGTTAGGAAAAGGACAAAAGTTGAAAATTCTTGATGAATGCAGATTTCATTTTAAAATGATCGAATCGCATATGAATTATGTAGCAATGCTTCGAAGATCGCATATGGTGATATATTCTAGGCGGTTTAATTTTCCGGGCAATTTTGCTGGAGTGTTCATATGCGATAACGAAAAAGGCAATCTCGCCTTGCGAAAAATGGAGCCTCCTGCACATGACAAATGGGACCCTAAAAGGAACAAAGAGAATGGTGATTTGATTATGAACGAAGTTACCAGCTTTATTCGTTCTTGTCTTGACAGTATAAAGAGCAAACAGAGCTTTGGAATCCTCGAAATTCCAGACTTGCAGAAATATCTTCCATACGACGACGGGGAAGATGCTGGAAACGGTAGCGGAACTTCTATATATACAGGAAAAGAAGGAAAGGAAGAGACGTCACAGCTAATTCAAAAAAAAGAAGTTCTGAATAGAAGTGTTATTATCAATCCGTATAAAGTTTCTGTTCTGAATGAAGACCAAGCTCTTTATGGTGATGGCGAAGAGGGATCCAGAAC
>DPWF01000273.1:0-3758 GCA_003526435.1 Chitinophagaceae bacterium
ATTCACCCACTTCTCTTCTGTCTTGTACAAGGCGGAAGAGAAGTGGGTGAATGGCTGAGTAAGGATACAAGAATACCATTGGTATCGGCCACAGGCTCTACCAGAATGGGCAAAATTGTGGCTGCTACAGTTGGGGCAAGACTGGGTAAAACCATTCTTGAACTGGGGGGAAATAATGCGATCATCATTTCAAAAGACGCAGACCTCGATATGGCTCTGATCGGTTGTGTATTTGGTGCGGTAGGCACAGCAGGACAACGTTGTACCAGTACCCGCAGACTTATTATTCATGAATCGGTTTATGAGACCTTCAAGGAAAAACTGGTAAAAGCCTACGGGCAACTCAGGATAGGTAATCCATTGGATACCCATAACCACGTGGGGCCATTGATTGACAAAGATGCTGTTCAACTCTACCTGAAATCTGTTGAAGACTGCAAGCAACAGGGAGGAAAATTTATTGTTGAAGCAGGCGTTCTGGAAGGTAAAAATTATGAAAGCGGCTGTTATGTAAAACCCTGTATTGCAGAAGCAGGCAATCACCTGCCAGTGGTACAGCATGAGACCTTTGCGCCTATTCTTTATATCATGAAGTATTCAACCATTGAAGAAGCTATTGCATTACAGAATGGGGTTCCGCAAGGACTTTCTTCTGCTATCATGACCCTGAACATGCGTGAATCTGAACAGTTCCTTTCACATGCCGGTAGCGATTGCGGTATTGCCAATGTAAATATTGGAACAAGCGGTGCGGAAATTGGTGGTGCTTTTGGGGGAGAGAAGGAAACAGGCGGCGGGCGCGAAAGTGGCAGCGATGCATGGAAAGCCTATATGCGCAGGCAAACCAATACGATTAACTGGAGCACGCAGTTACCACTGGCACAGGGTATTCAATTCGATCTGTAGTATCATGCTATATGTCTGCTATACCCGTATCTGATGCAATTAGTCTGGCCAAGCCGAACCCATCAGCTTTTACGTTCCATGCTGGATGGATTACCGGGTTATTGAATAAAAGCCAATAAAGATCCCGAAACTAAAATCTTTCAGCCTTTTGACCGCTTTGCTCAGTTTGAAGGCAGTAAGAGCAATACATCAAAGGATTTATTAGTCGGTTTTGAAGAGTTAAGAAAAGAAAATATTGCAGCATTCGGAGAAACGGAATTGAAATAGTCATTAACTACCAGGGGCGTACACGATCTCAACCATATTAACCAGGTGCAAGAATATTGGCTCATCAATTTAAGGATGAGGCAGGCCCCTGGAGGGCTTACCTAAACATTGTTCAATCATCATTTTTATAGGTTTCGACCGCCTGAATTGTTAAGGAAAACTAAAAAAGTTTTACCCCTGCTTAAAAAACAATTAGGGCAACGCCAAGATTATCCTAAAAAAGAGAACAGCGGTTAAATTTTCATTATCATTACGGAAATTTGTGAGGATAGTAAAAATATACTTTCAATGTTTCGTGGGATATTAAGATTAGTGGCTTTGCCACTCGTGATTGTTTCGGGCCATGCATATGCACAGCAAATACCAAGAACATGGTACCAGATGGATATTGCCAAAGACTCATTCTATGGTATCAGCCTGAACAAAGCCTACGATTTTCTCCGCACCAGTAACAAAAAAGCACAACCCGTTATTGTAGCCGTTCTAGACTCGGGTATCGATACTACACATGAAGACCTGAAGCCCATTTTATGGCGCAACCCCAAAGAGATTCCCGGTAATGGAATTGATGATGATGGCAATGGTTATATTGATGATGTATACGGATGGAATTTTCTGGGCAACAAAGACGGCAGAAACATTAAAAAAGCATCAGATGAACGTTCACGTATTTTTCATCGCTGGAAAAACCAATTCTCCGACAAGGTATTGAACCCGGAAGAAATGACGGAAAAAGAACGCGATCAGTTTGCACTTTGGAAAAAAGCACTGAATGAACTCAACTTCAGCGCCGAAGAACAAATGGAGCTGATGTTTGTGGAAGTAACGGCAAAAGCACTAAAAAAGCACGATAAAATTCTCCGTCAGGAGATGGGCTGCGATGAGTACAATTTTGAAAAACTTGAAAAATTTCAGCCGGTAAGCCGGATGGGTAAAGAAGCAAAAATGGGCTTTCTCACCTGCATGAAAATGATTGGTCTGGATGCCGAAGAAAAAAATACAGTTCTGCTTTCTCAACTCGAAGAATATATTGACGGGAAAAAGTCGGCTTTTGAATCAAAAGAAAAAGCGCCCAAAGTTTACCGTGCCGAAGTTATCGTAGACAATTATTACAGTCTTGCTGATCGCTTCTATGGCAATGCCGATGTGATGGGGCCCGACCCCGATCATGGCACCCATGTAAGTGGTTTGATTGCTGCACAGAGAAACAATGGCATTGGAATAGATGGTGTTGCAGACAATGTTCGTATCATGATGTTACGCGTAGTACCTGATGGTGATGAATATGATAAAGACATTGCACTTGCCATTCGTTATGCAGTTGATAATGGCGCGAAAGTGATCAATATGAGTTTTGGTAAATCTTTTTCCCCCGAAAAAGTATGGGTAGACAGTGCCATCCGTTATGCGGAAACAAAAGATGTGCTGGTATTGCATTCATCCGGGAATGAAGGTGCCAATATCGACGAAAAAGAAGTGTTTCCCAATCCATGGTTAAAACAATGGAACACAATAGCGGGTAATTTTATTACCGTTGGTGCCAGCAGCGATCCGAAAATCAGTGGAAGTCTCACAGCAGAATTCAGTAACTACGGAAAAGAAAGAGTAGATGTATTTGCACCTGGTGTAAAAATCTATTCTACCATGCCCGGCGGCAATCAATATGGTAACCAGCAGGGAACCAGTATGTCTACACCTATTGTTAGTGGTATTGCAGCTTTATTACGTTCCTATTATCCAAATTTATCTGCAACCCAGGTAAAAAAGATCATTGAGAAATCTGTCTGGATACCCGATGCGGCTAATCTATGTTTCAGACCTGGTGCCAAAGCCGACATTGTACCTTTTACCACATTATCCAGAACAGGTGGTATTGTAAATGCTTATAATGCGGTTGTTGCAGCCGATCAGTTTAACAACGCCAGCATCAACAATAACGAATCCAAACCGGCTGTTGCCAAAAAGAATAAAGCACATTAACATGAGCAAACCACAAGCAGGTGATTTTCCGCCCTATTTTCAAGGCTATATTGGTAAAGTAGATGCCGAGTCAGCATCAAAGCTGGCCGAAAAATATGGCAAAGCATTAACCACTTTTTATACAGGCTTACCCGAAACAAAAGCTGACTATGCCTATGCACCCGGCAAATGGACTTTGAAAGATTTGCTGCAACATGTTATTGATACAGAAAGAATCATGTCTTATCGTTTGCTCCGTATCGCCCGCAAAGACGAAACAGCACTGGCATCTTTTGATGAAAACAGTTATGCGGAAAATGCAAACGCAGCGAGCAGATCTTTTGCTTCCATAAAAGAAGAATTCCTCGCGGTAAGAAAATCAACTGATCTTCTTCTGCAATCGCTTCAGCCAGAACAACTAGCTCATGCAGGTGTGGCGAGTGGAAACAGAATGACAGCCAATGCACTCGCCTATATTATTTTTGGCCATATGCTCCACCATCAATCTGTTATTGAAGAACGCTACCTGTAATTTTCAGTAGCTGAAATAATCACATACCTCTTCGTCGCAAAGCAGGTTTTTCAAAGAAGGATTATTCAAAACATCTTTATAGTTCATCGCTTTG
>DPWF01000273.1:3775-5009 GCA_003526435.1 Chitinophagaceae bacterium
TTACCCAGATAGTTTGGTAAACAAGGCGAATACCATGACTGTAATCAACATACCAGTTTACGTGCCCGGTGTATAAGGGTTGAATGGGTTGTCCATTCGTTCTGTGCCACCCGTAAATAGCTACCCTGTCATTTTTGGCATTTGTTCTCAGTCTGGGACTGATGACTATATCTTTTTTTATTCCTGCTATCAAGCCTCTTCTCCCCTTTCTTTGCCCTTCAATTATCAGGTGATGTTGCCACATGGTAACCGAACTGTCTCTGAATTCAAACATAGGCAGTGGTTCAAGCTTCACAACAGCCTGTTGGTATATATCATTTACCATTTTGCGGGTAGGTAAGAAACAATTGTACCGGTCTGCAATCAGTTGCGCAGTTTGAGGTGTCAGAGGTATCCTTGCCCAGTCATCATTGCTGCCTATTGAAAGATAATCAGGTGTTACATAATAAGTTGCTCTGATGGTTTTACCTGCTTCATTTTTAATGCTGGCATGTATCGGTACAAAACGATTTAAAAATGAAGGCATATTTCCGTCTAACAATAATTGCAATGCCATAGAATCACGTTGCTTCCATTGAAAAGAAGCAGTGCTACTATAAAACGACGAGCCACTTATTCCATGACTAACTTTTAAAGGAGCAACCGTTCTGCATGCTGCAAATAAAAAAATAAGAATACTTAATCGATACATACCCTAAAAATAGGTTAGTATGAACATAAAAAAAGGAGACCAGTGGTCTCCTTTTTTTAAATATGATTGTTACAATTATTTTGCAAACAAGTGAATAGCCAGTTGGACATCATTAGATGGTCCTTTATAGAGTACACCAAATGTAGTTCTGTCTACGCTGAAATAAGCCTGACCGAAAAATCCTTTTTCGCTTGCGCTGCGGATATTGGCATTAAATTTTACCGGAATACTTGCTCCTTTCAATGACAGTGTACCATTGATTTCGCAGTTGGTATCGTTGGTACAATTTACACTGTTGATGGTGTAAGTGGCTTCAGCAAATTTGGCCACATCGAAAAAGTCGGCACTTTTCAGGTGACCGGCCAGACGATCGCCTGCACCATCGGTTACTTTTAAGTTAGCCAGATCGATTACAAAGGCCCCGCCGGTCAATTTACCGTTATCAACCTGTACCTGTCCGCTTTTCAGTGAAAAGCTACCGGTATGAAAATCACCAGCTTTAGAACCAATCCAGTCGATACGGCTCTTTTCAGTAACATTAAG
>DPWF01000136.1 GCA_003526435.1 Chitinophagaceae bacterium
GAAAGCGGGTGCAGCGAAGAGAGATATTGAAAAAATTCATCCATCAGCAGTTTTATTTTCACGTTACAAAAAAGGGACGGGCCAACTAAATGCCCGTCCCACCCTAAACCAACTGCGTCTTATGGGGGGATTAAGACGATATGAAAATACACTCAAAATGACTGCTGCAAATGGCGGCTCTTACAGAAACACTGGCGGCATTCCCTCAAATCTGTCAAACACCACTATCATCAAGTATCACCAGCTTATTGCGAATCGCATATACTACAATCCCGGCCCTTGTTTTGACACCCATTTTCTCTTTGATCTTTGCCTTATACCTCTCAACCGTTCTGTCACCTAAGCAGAGTTCTGCAGCAATATCTTTCATAATCATACCCTTCACGATCAGGGAGATGATTTTCTTTTCGCTGTTGTTGAATAGTTCTTCATACTTCTGTGGCTTACCGATATGACTGGCCTGTATCATTCGCAGGATCCGCTGAGAAGTCGAGTCGCAATAATGCGGTACACCATCAAGAGAGGATTCAAGTGCGGTGAAAATGACCTCCTTCGGCATAGATTTGTTCACGTAACTAAACGCACCCGCCTCCAGCGCATTTAAAATCAAATGATCACTATCAAAATTCGTCAGCACCACACAGAGCATATCCGGAGCAAAAACCTTGATTTGCTGAATCGCTTCAATACCATTGACACCCGGCATACTAATATCCGTCAGCACCACATCCGGCCGGTTCGCCCGGACACTATTCACCAACTGCTGTCCATTCCGCACCGTATCAACAATCTCATACTCTGGATGGTTGTCAAACACGCGCAGCATGCCTTCAATAAATACTTCATGATCATCCGCCAGAACGATCTTTATTTTACCAGTTGTTTGCATGGAAAAGTTGTCGATATGGTATAGTAATAAAATAATGCGTACCGTTTTCAGCGCTCGATTCAACATGAATAATCCCGTTCAGCATGCCAATCCTGGACTGAATATTCTTAAGCCCTGAATGATATTTTTGTTGTAAACAACGCTCATAATCAAACCCGGTTCCGTCATCCCTGATTTCCAGGATAAAATGTGAATGATGAACTTCAATACCTACATCTATTACAGAAGCCTTTGAATGTTTAATCGAGTTACTAATAATCTCTTGTATCACCCTGAATAGCACCATGGCTTTTTCTTTGTCTATCTCTTGAATACCTGCAACTGGTAAATAGTTAATTTGAATCCGGTTAACCGAATTAATACGCTCTACAAAACTTTCAATCGCTGCGTTCAGCCCTTCTGTTTCAAGCTCACGCGGTAACAGGTTAAGCGCAATCTCACGAAGTCGCAGAATGGAAGCACCGATCTGCTCAGTTGACGACACCAACAACGGATTACTCCGGTCCTTTTCTGCAAGCGCAGCAAAAGAAAACTGCAGCCCGGTCAGTAATGAACCCAGATCATCATGCAGATCCCTGGCTATCCTCGCCTTATCAGCTTCAATCAGACATTCATCCTGGAACAATTTATCTCTTAACTGTTTACGCTTCTCCCGGAGATGATAGAAGATGGAAAGGGCAAACACACTAAACAGGACAGCAATAACAGTCAGGCCTGCGAGGAAAGAATAGAATAAGTCGGTTTGTGTCGGTGGCATATAAAAGCTACAGTGATCATTAAATTAGTCAGGATATTGAGCCCATTATGAATCACCCATAACCGGATAAAATAGGATGGTTCCAGGTGTGTGGTGTATAACTGAAAAGACTCAATAAATGCACGATAGATATAATGAAACAGAAAAGCCAGGCAAATAAGAATATCGGATAAGATAACAGAACCTGCCCTGTTCAACAGTGTCGAAACCAGTTGGTCGATACAGACACTCACCAGTAAAACATAACAAACCAGTCTTGACATGGAATTATTGGAGAACAGTGAATGAACAATTAGATTGTCACCCACCCAAACCAGTACACCGGCAGAAAGAATCAGCAAATGAAAACGATTGTTGCTATATGATGGCCACCCTCTGAATAAGAAACCAAACAAAACAAACTCCACCAACAGGTAAATATTCCCGTTCAGTGTATTTTGACCATAGATGGTAATAGTGATATAACTGATCAAATCATTGAAGGCTCCAATGATTAGTAGCAATACTAAAAATGGATATTTCTTGGAGATACCCGTCCACTTCCAGCCAACCGCTGAAAGTGGAACAAGTATCGAAAAAGAGGAAAGATGACAAAATTCAAAAGCTGTCATAGTTAAGGTATTAAGGGCGACTCAGGCGGGCAAGTGTGTGGACACTTATAAGAGTTTTCGAGCACAATTGCCTCTTCCTCCTCGCCCAGGTTATTAGGTTCAGTTTTGCTGACAGGAGGCAGTATATCATATCCGGCGGCATCAACCGCAACCAGTACGGCACATACATCACCATTTTCCTTCTTCCCGTAATAAATACGGAATTGTGCTGCACCTTCCACTGCAAGCATAGCAAGTACAGATGTTTTTTCAAATGTTTCACAGATAGGCATGTCGGCGGGTCGATCAGCCTGGAAATGTGAGGTTAACCGAATCGCTTCAGTTAGTGAAATCGAATGTTGAATGGAATTGTTCTGCATAGTATTTGTTTTAGGCAGCAATACTATGCTGAGAACTTACCGTGACTGTGTCGGCATTTGCAGTATTATTGGCGGCTTTCCCGCATTGTTGAACTGCATCCGGGGAATTTGACCAATCCTTTTGCTAATAAACCGTGAAGGATTCTTAAATAAGTACCCTTAGTAACTGGAAGACGATTATCCATTGAGTAGAGTTCCAACAGGGTTATTTGTCCTTTTGCTTCGTAAATTTTGAAATTATCTTGTTGCATGATTGGAAATATCAGCAAAGATAGATCAATTATTAAATCGTATCGCTTTAGCGTTACATTTTAGAATTAAAATTCTTGGAGTTTTCCACTATGGTTGAAGCCCAAGATTCAATAATTAAAATTAAAACAGCGATTGTACTTACAGGTATGCTCCATGAAGCCAAGAAAAAGGGCTCCAGCCATTCACGTATTGCTAATAATCCGGATTATATTATTAACTCAATTGGAAAAATCTCGCTTGAGACAGGCTTAAGAAAGAATACCATTTCTGATTTACTCAACGGAAAAAAAGCTACGAAACTAACCACCCTTCTTCCTATACTAACNNAGATAAAACTCTAATTGATTTTGGTAAACATTTCGAAAAAATCTCCGATTCAGACATTCAAAGTTTCAAAGAGCAACACAAATTATTAGGATCATCAGCCAAAATCCCAATCAAGAAACCCAAAAAATAGTTTCAAATTTTTTGAAATAATTAATCATTTACTTGTCCAATAACATATCAATTCATTTTTTGTCCCTTCTCTTGTTATGATATTTTATAAAAACAAAATGAGCGGGATATGAATATACCCCGCTTGGCAGGAGAAACTGCCTTGGCTGAGACTTGTAATCCCATGCACTTGTTGCTTGCCCAAGAGCAACCCAACTGTTATTGTCGTTCTTGCAAGTGCATGTTTGATTCAAGCAAATCGATATAAGCAATAAATGAAACCCGGACATCGTAGAAACGAATCCGGGTGTGTATGGTAATGCATACACATGAGAAAATGGTTAATTCAACTCAGGGGTAGAATTAGATAAAGCCATCCGTT
>DPWF01000410.1 GCA_003526435.1 Chitinophagaceae bacterium
CAGTGTGAAAATCCTGTACGGTTGTTGAGAACAATCGTTGGTAATGAAATCCAACCGCATTTTCTTTTTCAAATGGCTGGTATTGTTCTTTCTTACGGAAAATAACTTTACTGTCGGGTGCCAGCAGGTTAATGTCTTTAAAGAAATGGTTAAAATCTACATTCAATGATTTAATCAG
This sequence comes from Chitinophagaceae bacterium, assembly GCA_003526435.1. Lineage (GTDB taxonomy): Bacteria > Bacteroidota > Bacteroidia > Chitinophagales > Chitinophagaceae > Sediminibacterium. Next base: position 179 of record DPWF01000410.1, read on the forward strand.
GTTTAACAAAACGGTCAGTGAAGGAATTGTGCGGTTATTTTCTACCTGGCTCAACATAGCTTTCGACACACCTGCTGCTTCTGCCAGTTCCTGCAGTGTAATATTTTTCTCTTTACGTAGATCACGCAAGCGATTACTGATCTGGATAATTATATCTTCCTGCATAACCTGATTTTATCTGTAATATAAATATGTTTCTGCCATTTGCAAACGTTCATAAACAAACAGGTTCCCTTAGTTTTGCCGAAAAGTAATTTTATGGGAGTAGCAGATCAATTGGCACAACTCAAGGCAGAAAAGGCGGCTGCTAATTTAAAAGCAGGCCAGGATTTTTTAGCCGGCAATAAACAAAGACCTGAAGTAACGGAACTGGAAAGTGGTCTTCAATATGAAATATTAACCACAGGTACCGGAGAAAAACCCAAGGCGCACAATGAAGTAACCTGTCATTACCACGGAACACTGATTGACGGCACTGTTTTTGACAGCTCTGTACAGCGTGGCCGTCCGGCTGCCTTTCCATTGAATATGGTAATCAAAGGCTGGACCGAAGGTTTGCAACTCATGCCTGCGGGGAGTAAATGGCGTTTCTTCATCCCACCACATCTTGCGTATGGAGAACGTCAGGTAAGCGCACAAATTGGCGCCAACAGCACTTTAATATTTGATGTGGAGTTAATCAGTTTCAGATAATTCATTGTTACCTGATAACTTTCATACCCTGTTTCCCGTAATGAATCACTTACAATAGGAAACAGGGTATTTTTTCCTGCTCTATCTTGACTGGTAGGGTCCGTGTTCTGAAAGAATATATTTATCTGTACTGGAATTGTTGAGTACATATACAGAATAATGATCTCCACCTGGTTGTACCCGTATAACGATATGTCCCTTTTTTGCTTTATAGGCTCTGTTAACAAATGAATCGCCTATTACATTGATATTCGGCTCCAACATATCCGTTGCAAACAAATCTCTGGGCCCGGGATAAATGGTGCCCGACATAATACGTCTTAATACATCATGGCCGGGATGATCAGATGACCAGGTTTGTTGTATCCATACCCGTGGGCGCAATGTTCTTACATAATAACCCTGTTGTGAATCGCGGTTACCATGATGATTTAATGTAGCCACATCTACTGCCCCAATCAATGCTGCTATCTGAGCCTCCATCGACTGAAAATCAGGTGCACCAAATTCATCAATACCCGACACATCTCCACCAGTGAAATAATCAAATTTTCCGTAGCGGAACTTTAAACAAACACTGAGCGGGTTTTCACCCGGGTAATAATTCTCCGGAAATACATTTACAGATTCCCTGTTTTTAAATCCTGTTGCCACCCTGCCACCGGCCGCTATATTTTTGACCTCCCATTCGGGGAAACTTCCAGGCTCACGGGTTAAAACAAACTGATCGTTGGCACCTGCAACTATACTGTCATACAGCATGCCCTTTTTCTTCTGTACATCAAGAAATGAAAAATAGTTATTCAGTGATTGTACAATATGATATTCGTCTTTTTCAAAACGTTTTTGAAATACTTCAGACCGTAGGTTCATCGGCATAGTATGTCCTCTGTCCATCATTCTTTTTATCGGAACAGCATCTCCTACACCAGTAAACCCTGTTAATACATAATTACCATACGGAGATTTCTTTTTCTGTATATCCCATTCACCAAAATGATCATCATGAAAATGCGATATAACTCCATAATCTATCTGAGGTTTTTCAAAAGGAGAGAACTCAGTAATGTATTGAATAAGCCATTCATATGCCTGTTTTGAACTATCAGGATGCAACCTGCTGTTCCTGTCGGATAAGGTGCGGGGATGTGTATCAGAAATTTCACCCGCATCAAATAGCATGGTGGTTCCATCCGGAAAGACCATAAAAGTGGCATTCCCCCTGCCTGTGCTGATATGATGAATATCAAANNTCCGGGGAAGTTTATTGATTTGCGCCTCTACCGCTGACAACAACAGCAAGAGCGTTATACTTACAACAAATTTAAGCTGTGTGTTCTTCATTATTTCTGTTCTACTTCAACAGCTTTGGCTACTTCATGTTCTGCGGTGAAGTTGAAACCTGCCAATTGTGCCACAGTAGCCGCCAATTGTTTCTGATAGAGTTGCTGAGATTTTTTGACTTCTCCTGATGGCTTTACTTTAGGACCAATTACAGTAAACCATATCTGCGAAGCATCTAATACTTTCTGGCCGTGTGAGGTCCACTCAGATTTTACCACATCACCTCTTCCGTGATCAGTTGTAATAAGCAATGTAGTCTTATCCTTGTAATCGGGATCATGCTGAATCCAGTTCCAGATTTGTCCAACCCACTCATCAAACTGATGTGTTGCATCAAGATAATATTTGTAATCGCCATGATGTGCAAACTCATCTGTATCACCATAAGAGATATAAAAAGCTTTTGGTTTTTTCACCTGCAGATAATGCAATGCCTGGAAATGTGTGAACACATCTAGCGTTTCACCCGCACCAAAAGGTTTGAATCCTGTCTGGTTCATTTCATTCAGCAGTTTCATAACGGGGTCTGAGAGTACAGCGGTATTGTCATCATAGGCGTTGAGTACAGGAAAACCTGCACGTTTTTCATTGATGATTCTGTCAAAAGCACCCCAGGCGCCAAATGCCGCCACCCTGTTCTTATACGCAGGTATTTTATTAAAAAACTCAAGAATATTGGTATGTGGATTGGGAGGGTAATCGTTTGAGTTGATGAGTGTATCTACATGACCGGTTAATATTTCACTATACCCCGGATAAGAAAACCAGTAAGGGTTTGCATTGTCTACTTTGTTATCGTATGCCCTGTTTCCATATATCTGCCCTTGCTTGGCAAGTGTTCCCCAGAAAAAAGGCATCAGCTTTTGCCTGCGACCAGCTTCTGTTTTATCCCAGTATTTTTTGAAAATACCCGCACTATCCTCCTGATTAAATTTAGGATTCTTTGCAATCTCTGCATCCATTCCTTTAAATACTTCCTGCCATCTCAACCCATCTGTCGTAATAATGATAATTTTCTGATCCTTGTCTTGTGCCGATACAGCAACCGAAATAAGAAAAGCAATAAGGGTTAATAACAAACGCATAGTCTTTCTGTTTTGAGAGCGTGAAGTTATTGTCTTGTTTATTGCTGTATATTACCATTGCGTGAAGAAATTATTTTCTTTTTAGCAACAGTTTTTTTTACCGCAGAGGACGAGAGAAACGGAGAGGTGACGCAGGGTTATTTATATAAATGTGAGAATGGTATGAAAGGCTATGAGCTTTGAGCCGCAGCTATAAATAACTTGAAGCTGGAAGCTAGCAACTTAAAGCTCATATCCCCTTAAGTCCCTTAGCATAAACCTCCAGAACTCTCTTTCTCGCCAGCTCATGTTGCACAATAGGTTGAGGATAATTAAATTCATTCAGTTCAGGAATCCATTTACGGATATAACGCAGGTCCTTATCAAATTTTTCTGTTTGCAGGGATGGATTGAACACACGGAAATAAGGAGCGGCATCACAACCACTACTACTAGCCCATTGCCAACCACCATTGTTGGCCGCAAGATCAAAGTCCAGTAATTTTTGTGCGAAATAGGCTTCCCCCCAGCGCCAGTCGATGAGTAAGTGCTTGGTAAGAAAAGAAGCAACAATCATGCGCACCCTGTTATGCATATAACCGGTTGTATTCAGTTCACGCATACCAGCATCAACAATCGGGTAACCAGTTGTTCCATTACACCAATGTGCAAACTCAGCTTCGTTATTTCTCCATTCGATTTTATCGTATTCGGGTTTGAAAGAAGCGCCCTTACCTACCTGGGGGAAATGCCAGAGAATGGCATGATAAAAATCTCTCCAGACCAGTTCGTTCAGGTACACATCATTCCATTCCATCGCTTTGCGTGCGAGGTAGCGAATACTTACTGTACCAAAACGCAGATGCACACCCATTTTAGAGGTTCCTTTTTCCAATGATGGAAAATTCCTGTTCTCACCATAATGCCTGATTACAGCTTCTTCCAGTTCTTTCGACGGAAAAGGAAGATCAACCGGCTTAAATCCGATTGACACCAATGATGGAACAGTTACAGGAGCCTGTTGATAGAAATTCGAAAAATATTTTTCCGTTGGATAGGCTTTCAGGTAAAAGCTATTCAGCTTTGCCCGCCACTTTCTTGCATAAGGAGAGAATACGGTATAAGGTTTACCATCATCTTTTACCACTTCACTCTTTTCAAAAATCACCTGATCCTTGTATGTTTTAAACTCGGCGCCATGCTCTTTTAATAAAGCAGCCATTTCAGCATCTCTTTCTTTGGCATAAGGTTCATAATCATGATTGGTAAAAACAGTTATGATATCATATCGTTCAAGTAAATTTTTATACACTTCAACCGGATAACCGTGATACACTTCTAACGTGCTGCCCATTCTCAAAAGTTGTACCTGTATTTCTGTTATAGCAGCATGAATAAATTCTACTCGCCTGTCGGCTTTATCATCCAACTGATCGAGGATATTTTTATCGAAGATAAAAACAGGTAATACAGGAATACCAGTACGCAAAGCATGATACAATGCCGCATTGTCTGACAAACGAAGATCTCTGCGGAACCACATTACCTGTATCCGAGGTTTCATGAGTGAGGTTTTAGGTTTGTAACACGCACATGAGCAAATGGTTCAATGGATGACAGAGAAATCTTTACCCCATTGTTTTCATCAGTTGCTGATAGAGTTTTTGCGTCAGCAGATTGCTGTAATTGCTGTTACCCAACTGTTTTACCCACCTGATGCCATGTATGGCATTGGTTAAAAAGATTTCGGAAGCTTCCATCAGTTCATCAATGGTCAGCACCCCTTCTTCCACCGGAATATTTTCTTTCCGGAACAATTGTAATAAATGACGACGCATCACGCCATTCACCGGCCCTTCTGTAAGAGCAGGCGTTTTTATTTGACCGTCTTTTACAATAAACACATTGGCAATGGTGGCGTCGGCTACACGATCATATGGATTCAACAGAATGGCATCATTGAGTTGCTGTTCTTTTGCCCACAAAGCCCCCATCACATAAGGCAGGTAACTGTTACTTTTGATGGAAGAAAACCGGTCGACCACTTTCCTCGCATCTTTATAAATATCGATCACCAATCCGTTTTCATTTAATTCCTGTACTGTTGATGAAAGCGGCCAGCTTTGAATGAGTAAATATGGGAACTGGTTTTGTTCATCATATACCCCTCCCTCACCTCTTGTAACAGTGAGTCTTATTCTCGCACTTTCCAGGTGCCCGTTTTTTTCAGCTACTGCTAAAACTTGTTTTTCCAGCCATGTTGCAGTAAAATACCCCGACTTTTTAAAATGAAGCAGTTCGAGTGAAGTAATCAGTCGTTCAAAATGATAATTGGCCAACTGTATTTTACCGTTGAGCAGTTTAATGGTTTCAAAACAACCATCTCCATACCTGTAAGACCTGTTATTGGGTGAAATCAGTAATCTGTCTGAACGTAATATTTGTCCGTCATAAAAAAGAAAATCGCCTTCCTTCATACCATCAATTATAGAATGAAGGTAACTTGCTGTCAGCAATCAGCAAATATGAAGATCCATAATATCATACAGGTACTGGAACAACTGGCCCCACCCATATTACAGGAAAGCTACGATAATGCGGGATTGATTACAGGCTCCCCATCATGGGAATGTACGGGCATTGTTTGTACACTTGATGCCACAGAAGCAGTAATACTGGAAGCCAGGGAAAAAGGGTGTAATCTAGTAGTGGCCCATCACCCCATCGTTTTTGGTGGACTCAAAAAGCTCAATGGCAAAAACTATGTTGAAAAATCGGTGATCGCTGCTATTAAGCAGGATATTGCCATTTATGCCATTCATACCAATCTCGATAATGTAATTCATGGAGTAAATAACAGGATCGCAGATAAGCTCGGACTTATTAACCGAAAGATACTGGCCCCAAAAGCTGGTTTGCTCATGAAATTATACAGTTTTGTTCCGCATGCGCAGGCAGAAAAACTGAGAACTGCCTTATTTGCTGCAGGTGCCGGAGATATTGGCAACTATAGCCACTGTAGTTTTGCTGCTGAAGGAACAGGTAGTTTTCAGGCCGGGCAAGACAGCAACCCACATGTTGGAGAGATCGGAAANNAAAGACTCATTTTGAACCTGAAACAAAAGTTGAGGTCATTTTTCCGGCCTGGCTACAGCAGCAGGTACTTGCCGCCCTTTTCGAGGCCCACCCTTATGAAGAAGTGGCTTACGATTTAATCAGCTTATCAAATGATTATCAGGATGTTGGAAGTGGTTTGATAGGTGAGTTACCTGATGCCATGGACGAAATTTTCTTTTTCCAGATGCTGAAAACGACTTTTGGGCTCAAGATCATCCGTCATACCCCCTTTTTAGGTAAAAAAATCAAAAAAGTGGCCCTTTGTGGTGGTTCTGGCAGCTTTTTAACCGGAAAAGCAATGGCAAAGGGGGCGGATATTTATATTTCGGCCGATTTTAAGTACCATGAGTTTTTTGATGCCAATGACCGGATATTGATTGCTGATATTGGTCACTGGGAGAGCGAACAATATACAACCGACCTGCTGATTGATGTTTTACAGGCTAAATTCCCTACCTTTGCCGTCCTCAAATCCGGGGTAAAAACCAATGTGGTGAACTACTTCACAGGAGAGGAAAAATAACAGGATTCAAGGATCAGGATACAGAATCAAAGTATTATACAATAAACCACTTATACAATATGGCTTCCGTTAAAGACTTTTCGGTTGAAGAAAAACTGGTTAATCTGCTCAAATTGCAGAAGATCGACAGCAAGCTGGATGAGATCCAGATTCTGAAGGGTGAACTTCCCATGGAAGTAAGCGATCTGGAAGATGAGATCCAGGGTTTACAGAGCCGCCAGACCCGCGTTGAAGAAGAAATCAACGGTATCACAGAATTCATCGAAAGCAAAAAAACTGCGATGAAAGAAAGTGAAGCGCTGATTGCCAAATATGAAAAGCAGAGCGAGAACGTAAAGAATAACCGCGAATTTGAAGCCATCAACAAGGAAATTGAAATGCAGCAGTTGGAAATCAAGCTGGCTGAAAAACATATCCGTGATGCAAATGAAGAGCTGGCTGATAAAGTAAAAGCATTGGAAGTGGCCAAGAAACAGATCGCAGTTAAAGATGGTGTACTGAACCATAAAAAAGGCGAACTGGAAAAAATTATCGCTGATACCGAGAAAGAAGAAACACATTTCAACAAACAAAGTGCAGAGGCCCGCAGTCATATCGACGATCGCCTTCTGTACAGTTACGACCGTATCCGCAAGAGCTACCGCAATGGTTTGTCTGTAGTACCTGTTGAGCGTGATGCCTGTGGTGGTTGCTTTAATTCTATTCCTCCTCAACGTCAGAGTGAAATCCGTTTACACAAGAAGATCATTGTTTGCGAAAACTGTGGCCGTATCCTGGTAGACGCAGATTTGAATGACAGCGTAGATGTGAAATAAAAACATACACACGTTAAAATACTTTGAAAGGACAGCTATATGGCTGTCCTTTCTTATTTTCGGGTTGCATGAAACAGGCTAGTACTCTTGTCATATTTTTAGTGTTATCACTTTCAAGTATCAGCCAGAAAGTGTACGACTTTAATGCACTATGTCAGCAGGCTTATTATGAGATCACCCGTTTAAAAATTGAACATGGGCAGGAATTGATTCAAAAAGCACAACTACAAAATCCTGAAAACCTGATTCCGGTTGTGCTTGAAAGCTATATTGATTTTCTTGTATTGTTTTTAAATGAAAATCCTGCTGACTACAAAATAAGATATCCAAGGTTCAGCGAAAGAATAAATGCACTGGAAGAAGGTCCGACGAATTCCCCTTACT
>DPWF01000414.1:0-2474 GCA_003526435.1 Chitinophagaceae bacterium
AAAAGATAATTTCTGGGAAATGGGGGAAACCGGGCCTTGTGGACCATGCTCTGAAATTCACGTAGACTGCAGACCAAATAATGAAAGAGCAGCAATTCCTGGTCGGGAACTCGTTAATAAAGATCATCCGCAGGTAATTGAAATCTGGAACAATGTTTTCATACAATATAACCGTCTGAAAGACGGAACCCTGGAGCCACTGCCTGCCAAACATGTTGATACGGGTATGGGTTTTGAGCGACTGGTTCGTGTGATACAGGGTAAGCAAAGTAATTACGATACCGATGTTTTTACAGGTACTATTGCGGCAGTTGAAAAAATCAGCGGAAAAAAATATGACTACAGCGACAGTAAACAGGCTATCGCATTTCGTGTACTGGCCGATCATATAAGAGCCATTTCTTTCACCATTGCTGACGGACAATTGCCTTCTAATACAGGCGCAGGATATGTGATCAGGAGAATTTTAAGAAGAGCCGTTCGTTATTATTATTCATACCTCGATTACAAACAGCCATTGCTGTTTCAACTGGTGCCTGTAATTGCTACACAGTTTGCTACCGTGTTCCCCGAATTACAGCAGCAACTCGACTTTGTAAGTAAAGTGGTAAAAGAAGAAGAAGATGCCTTCCTGCGAACATTGGATAAAGGTTTGAAAAGAATTGATGATATCGTTCAATCCGCTTCCGGATCAACCATTCAGGGCAAAGCTGCTTTTGAATTATTTGATACCTATGGTTTCCCTATTGATCTCACCAGGCTTATTGCATCTGAAAACAATTTATCGGTAGATGAACAAGGTTTTGAAGCAGAAATGCAACAACAGAAAAACCGCAGCCGTGCAGCTACAGCGGTTGATACAGAAGACTGGGTGCTGGTGCATGAAGGCAAAGAAAATCAGTTTACCGGTTATACAGATCATGAAACCACTACACGTGTCAGCAAATACAGGAAAGTAAAAGCAAAAGGCAAAGAAGCATACCAACTCGTATTGGAAAGCACTCCTTTTTATGCAGAAAGTGGCGGCCAGGCTGGTGACAGTGGAAGGTTGAATTTTGATGGTGAGATCATTGAAGTATACGACACCAAAAAAGAAAACAACCTGATTATTCATTTCTGCGACAACTTACCTGATGCCATAGATGCAACTGTAATAGCTAGTATTGACAGTTCGAAAAGACAAGCTACTGCAATACATCATAGTGCCACCCATTTGTTGCACGCTGCACTAAGACAGGTGCTTGGTAATCATGTAGCTCAAAAAGGAAGCCTGGTAAATGAAACACAATTAAGATTCGACTTCTCACATTTTGCTAAAGTGACTGATGATGAGATTACAGCGATTGAACAAATCGTAAACCAGAAGATCCGCGAAAATATTCCTGTAGTCATCAAAGAAATGGGGAAAGATGAAGCAGTAGCCATGGGTGCCATGGCCTTGTTTGGTGAGAAATATGGAGACAAGGTTCGTGTGGTAATCATTGACCCGAATTATTCGATAGAACTCTGTGGTGGTACACATGTGGGTGCAACAGGAGAATTGGGTTTATTCAAAATAAAATCAGAATCGGCCGTTGCAGCAGGTGTGAGAAGAATGGAGGCCATTAGTGGTGTAGCCGCCGAGCAGTTTATACAGGAGCAATTGGTTCAATTGACTGCTATCCGCGAAGCTTTAAAAAATCCGAAAGAGATTCTTAAAGCAGTAGAGACCCTGTATGCGGATAACAATGAATTGAAAAAGAAAATTGAGAGCCTAGAAGCTAAACAACTCGCAGTAATTAAACAGGAATTATTACAACAGGTTGAAATAATTAATGGCATTCAATTTATTGGCGCTGTTATTGACACAGGTAATGCTGACGGTTTGAAAAAGCTTTGTTTCGATCTGAAAGATTCTCTCAGCAATTATGTTATAACACTTGCGGCCAATGTTGATGGAAAAGCCAGTGTGGCCATTGCTGTTGCAGATGAATTAGTGAACAACAAAGGACTGGAAGCACCGAAACTGATTAATGATCATGTTAAAGCTTTGATTAAGGGCGGTGGTGGCGGACAAAAAACACTGGCCACAGCAGGTGGACAGGATGCCAGTAACCTGCCACAGGTAATAGAGAAAATAAAATCGATTTTATAAATTTTTTCAATCTTTATGCCATCCCGCTTAAAACGGGATGGCTTTTTTATTGTTATGAACCAGCTCATTTTTAACACCGAAAGATTATTGTTTCGCATGTTCCATATGGAAGATGCGGCATTGATTCACTATCTGAACAGTGATCCTTTGGTGCTGAAATATGTACATGAATTACCCAGTACACCTGAAAGAGCTTTTGAAAGATTACAAAACAGTATACTACCCCATTATCGGCAATATGGTTATGGCAGATGGGCGGTAGAACTGAAAGCAACCAATGATTTTATTGGCTGGTGCGGTTTGAAATTCAGACCCGAAAGAAATGAAACCGATCTGGGTG
>DPWF01000414.1:2506-3249 GCA_003526435.1 Chitinophagaceae bacterium
GCAAAGGTTATGCCTTTGAAGCGGCCAATGCCTGTCTTGATTATGGCTTTAATCATTTGCAACTCAATCGTATCACAGCCACGGCCCATGTAGAAAATATTGCATCGCTTCGGATTATTGAAAAATGTGGTATGCAATATATAAGGGATGAAATAGTTAATCATTGCCCTGTGAAAAGTTTTGAAAAAAGGAGAAGCTTCAGTTAATGGTATAGCAATGATGTTATTAACGATCAACCATCGGCCATGGACAAAATCATTAACCTTTTTTAACATTTCCGAAAATCTTCGTAATTAATTTTTTACAGTACATTTGACTACTAAACATTTCGTATAATTTAAAAAAGAACCCTATGTATCGTAAAGGGATGGCAGTAATGGTGCTGTTTACAGGTTTAACAGCCACTGCACAAACAACTGAAAAAGAAAAAGCAGATAAAGAGCCGAAAGAAAAGATCAGTAAAAAACTTTCCATTGTTGTTGATGGCGATAAAGTAACCATCAATGGCAAAGATGTGAAAGACTTGAGCCCGGATGAAATGGAAAAACTGGGTGACCTTGATATGTTGAAACTGAGCCCGGGTTTACGTATGATGATTCCCGGTCGCGGCGGTGCCAATTTCTTTAAGCTGGATGAACTTCGCAAAGGCGGTAAAGAAAGAGCATTACTGGGTGTAATGAGTGAAAAGCACGAAAAAGGGGCTAAAATTACTGCTGTAACCAAAGAGAGTGCAGCAGCAAAAG
>DPWF01000204.1:0-807 GCA_003526435.1 Chitinophagaceae bacterium
TACGCTCTCCCCCAACGACTGGATTTCCAACTATGCCGATCTGCTTTATGCATACGCAAAGCCGAGGGTGAATGATGCGCAGGTAGCCGAGGACCTGGTGCAGGAAACTTTTCTCAGTGCATGGAGAGCCAAAGACGGATTCAAAGGTGAAGCATCTGAGAAGAACTGGTTATTTACCATCCTCAAAAACAAGATCATTGATCATTATCGCAAAAAGGCAAAAGAAATTGTACAAACAGGCACAGCATCTGATGCTACCGATATTTTCTTTGATCAGCATGAACACTGGACAAAAAACGATGAGCCATTGAACTGGACAGCAGCATCGGACAATATGAACCAGAAAGAATTTTATACGGTTTTTGAAAAGTGTAAGCAAAAACTCCAGCAATTACAACAGAACGTATTTGTGATGAAATATATGGACGATCTGGATGCCGATGAAATCTGTAAGGCATTGGGCATCACTTCGTCTAACTATTGGGTACTGATACACAGGGCCAAACTTGGATTAAGGGCCTGCCTTGAAAAAAACTGGATCAACCTTAAATAACAACCTTTATAACATGGGATTATTTAGTATCAGTTGTAAAAAAGCTACTTATCTCTCTTCGAAAAAGGAAGAAGGTAAATTAAGCTGGATGGAAAAGATCCAGTTGCGCTCTCATATGACCATCTGTAGTCTTTGCCGATTATTTGAACAACAATCACAGATCATTGCGCACCATGCCAAACATGCTGAGTGTACGGATAAACTTTCAGAAGAGGCGAAAAGGAGAATACAAAAGAACTTGGATAGCGTGTGAT
>DPWF01000204.1:867-2772 GCA_003526435.1 Chitinophagaceae bacterium
ATGTATTATGATACTTCATTTTCTTACATCCTTTCTTTGATCACAGCCATCCAAGTAAAAAAAATGTCGAATGATTATTTCATCATTCGACATCAATATTCAAATTTCCTTGTTTCTTTATTTCTCCGAAGGATTCTTCTTCTCGGCCAGTAATTTCTCCAGCGCTGTTTCCAGCCTTCTCTGCTTTGTTTCTTCTTTCTTTGCACCTTGTATCCAGGTTACATATTCTTTCTGGTTGGTGAAAGACAGTGAACTGAAAAATTCTTTGGCTTCCTCATGTTTGGTGAACAGTCTTTCCAGTTCAACCGGGGCCACAACCAGTCTTTTTTCAAAATCAACACCCAGTTCCTGGCTTTTTACTTCCGAGAATGCACGTGAGCGGTTGGGTATTTTTTCGGTTCTTTTAAAACGAATGGCACTCCATACATGATCAAGGGCCACCATTCTTACCGATTCATACTCCTTTTTTGTGAGACAGTCCCAGCTACAGTCACGGTTCAGATCGCTCACGATCTTACTGGTGGTTTTGGGATAAGCTACCCATAACTTACTGTCTTCATGCAGTGCCGGTATTACTTCGCACAATACATTATTCAACTGTTGCTGACTGATAGCGAACACCAGGGCAAAATCAACCTTTTTGCTTCTCAGCAGCGGGGTTACATTCTTAGCGTAAGTTAACTTGGCAAACTGTTTTTCGATAGCTGAAGGAAGTCCCTGAATAAGCAGGTTCTTCTCATCCTTCAACTGTAACTTTTCCAACACGGTCTGATTTGACATGCCTAAAAACAAATTAGTAGGATGAACAAAAAGAAGGCAAAGTTAAAAAAATGTTATGGGTTTCCGCAAACAAAAGCAAGGTATTTTGTGTTCTAACGATTTTTTTAACAGAAAAAGAGCTGATTTTNNATATGTTTAAATTATAATGTATTTGGGAGGGAAGAGGTCCGAAAGACAGCAAGTCCGTAAGTCTGTAAGTCCGTAGAGGCTACTGTTGCATTAGGAAACTCTCTTTCGGTCTTCCGGACTTGCTGATCACTAATCACTTTTTATAATACTGTGTAACTGTTACATCCATTATTTTCTGCAACTCGGCGATACGTGTTTCATCGGCGGGGTGAGTGCTGAGGAATTCAGGTGGTTTGTTACCGCCGCCTGCTTTTGACATACGCTGCCAGAATGGGATGGCTTCTCTCGGATCGTATCCCGCCAATGCAGAAAACATGAGCCCTAATTTATCAGCCTCCAGTTCATTTTTCCTGCTGAAAGGCAATATCACTCCAACATTACTACCAATACCGTATGAGGTCATGAACAGGTTCTGCGTTTCAGTTGGTTTATTGGCTATGGCAACAGACAATGCTACCCCGCCCAGTTGTTGTAATAAACCCTGACTCATGCGCTCGTTACCATGGCGTGCCAAAGCATGTGCCACTTCATGACCCATTACTACTGCCAGTGATGCTTCGTTTTGTGTAAGTGGAAGCAATCCTGTGTATACTACAATTTTGCCACCCGGCATGCACCATGCGTTGGGTTCCTTGTTGTTCACCAGGTTCAACTCCCAGGCAAAGTTTTCGATGTCTTTAGAATACCCCTTTTCAGCGTAGTATTTTTTGATAGAAGCAATAATACGTCCACCCACTCTTTGCACCATAGCTGCATCATTATTGCCGGATGGCTGTACTGCCGGATTAGTTGAAATAAATTCTTTGTACTCATTAAAAGCCATCGCCTGTACTTCAGAATCGGGTAACAGACTTAACTGGTTCCTTCCGGTGATGGTATTACGGTGACAGGCAACCAATACTATACCAAACAACAGCATGTAAATGATACTCTTTTTCATAAATGCATTTTAATAAAACTGAATAAAAACCGTACCAAAGATAGCACCAGTAACAC
>DPWF01000187.1 GCA_003526435.1 Chitinophagaceae bacterium
CAGATGGCCACTATTGATAAAGATGGTGAGCAAATTAAAGTATTCCTAGAAGCCAATCCTAAATACAAAACCATTAATGTGTATGATGAGCAGTTTAAAATGCTGAAGCATGATGAGTTGCCGAAAGTGGAGAAGGGGCAAAGTGTTAAACAGGAGCAAGGGGTGAGTGAACCCGGACAGGAGGTTAAGCAGGTAGTTAAGAAAGGGAAAGATTTGAAAAATACACAGAAGAACGGGAAAGGATTGATCAGTAAAAAAAGAGTACGGAATCAGAAAGGAGTAAAAATATAGTCATCCTAAAGACCTGTTATGAATGTAGAAAATATTGCAGCTTTATCAGCCATGCTGATTCGTGCAGGGTTTGGAGAAGGTATTGGTTACCGTTTATTGCAAAGGGTATGTTTTAATCCTCCAGTTTTTATTTTGAAGGAAAGATTGCAAAAAAATGCGGATGTATTGACATGCCAACTACACTTCGAGCGTAGCGGAATCGACTTTACCTGCGGGTATTATGATGTCTCTCTGGTTAAAGGGATTGTGATGCCCGATCGAACAATAGGTAATGTGCATCTTGCTGAACTTGATCTATCAATGGGTGAAATTGATTGGCGTATCAGTGTGGATGATAAAGGATTCCGGTTAGGTGACGAAACTACCTGGAAACGTGAGAAAGCTATTGCCCAGGTGGTTAACCAGCTAAGCAGGCTGTCGGTGACGGAGGAAGGTAAATATTTTGCCGATGCGCTCAAGTTGAAACACTGGGCCGATGCCGGACTGGAGGATCTAGTTGGAAATCTGAACGCCATCAGGGCAAAGTTTGAAATCAGCCAGCGCGTGTATTTTATCGAGGGAGAAGGTATTGCAGTGGACGAAGCGTATCGCTTTTTACTCAACCGCTGGATGGAAAAAAAGATGCAGGCGAGAAAGCGGGAACGTGGTAATGAAAACCAACATGATAATACAGGCTCTACCGGTGAAATCGCGGGCAAAGGACTACTGCAGAAAAAGAAAAGAACAAGGGTGAAAAGACAGCCAAACAGATAGGAGATATGATGCTTTTATATGAAAGAGTATGAACAGTTATCGGCATTTTATGAAGCAATAGCGGATACTACCCAGATCAGTGCTTACCATATTTGTTTGTATATAGCGCTGATAAGAATGCGCGGTAAAGTTGGGTGGCAAAACCCGATTACTGTCTTTCGTACTCCGGTTATGCAGGATGCAAGAATGGGCCGGAAAACTTTTAACAAGTGTATGCGCGATCTGATCCGGCTGGGTTACCTGAAATATGAGCCATCCAACAACCCTGCATCTGGCAGTAAAGTTTATTTTAACAAGTTATAGTGTGTGTATGGATACCTTTGTTATTCCGACAGAAGCGGATATAAGAAAATGGGTGAAGGAGGCAGTTAAAGAATCGCTAGAAAGTGCGAAACCGAAAGAGGTGTTGGTGACCAATACCCATGAGGATTTCATGAGCCGAAAAGAAATTGCCGTGCGACTGGGTATATCCCTGGTAACGCTGACTGAATGGGTGAAACAAGGATTGCCATCGCACAAACAGCAGGGTAGGGTTTATTTCCTGTACAGTGAAGTGATGGAATATATTGCGAAGAAAAGACCGAAGAAGAAGTATGATTGGATTAATTGAATCGTATACAAATAAGCTAGTAAAGGTCTTTTAACAAAAATATTCTTTGTATATATAATTATCCTTCACTGAGGTTAAACACTTCACCTGACAAAAAAAATTTTCGCCTGTTGTACTTTCCTCTATCTGTGTGTACCAGTTATTGATATAATAATTTTGGTTCACCAGTAACTTTCGACCTTAAAGGGAGAAGCATGTTGTTGTTGGTTTATAATTATTTAATTTTTTATCTGTATAATTTGTTGATTTTTAAGATAATATCTTAAGTGTGTTGTTGCAAATTAATAGCTGAAATTTTCTCCGGGTTTTGTATCTTAGAGTAGATAAAGTATTCTGGCTTTATCATGCGCTCTTTGATAAGTTGCTTTAGTAGCTCTCGTTGGTGGTAACCACAAAAATATAAAATCAAATTTCAGGCAAAGAGAAGTCATTTGCTCGCCTGGCAAATGCATTATGCATAATTGCTATTCTAGAAATGCGGTTATGGGTTGATCCTTTACCACAATGTCAGAGAGAGCATTGTTACAGTCGGGATACATAATACCCTACTTATGTTTCAAACAATTAAATTGGCCATTTATATAGATGGCACGATCGTAAAAACGGTATTCCTTAATTGTATTCGTGTAACATTGAAAACTAATCTTTTTAAGATCATGTTTACAACAAATACAATTTCCAAGCGCATAGCCTACTTCAAGGGCATGGGCTTACTGATCAGCATTCGAAGTAACAAATTACTGGTTGTATTTTATGGTAAATGGTACTTCATACTTGCGCTGATCTTCCTATTAATCGCGAAAAACGTGTTCTAGAGATTCTTTCATAAGCAACAATAGTATTGCACCGAAATCAAACGAAAGCCTGTAGGTTAAGCAGTAATCAAGAATTCGGGCTGAGTTTTTCTATATAAAGTTTTCTCATAAAAAAAACATTCTGTAATTGCATCAGGGACACTGACGGGCCCGACTAGGTTAGGTCGGAAGTAGCACTTCAAAATTGGAGTTGTGAAATTCCCGAGAATTCATTTCAGTACTGAACAAAAAAAAGGCCGGTCTCATGAACCGGCCTTTGTCTTTTCTGTACCTCTGTCTTGTTCGTTATATAAAACGCTAGCGCAGTAATTACTTTATAAAGCCGATTCTTTCTCTATCTCCCCATTTTTTTTCTTCCGCTTTCTGATC
>DPWF01000328.1 GCA_003526435.1 Chitinophagaceae bacterium
TCTTGCCACCGATCGAAGCATCTACCATGGCCAGTAAACTGGTGGGCACAAAACCAACTTCAATACCGCGCATATAAATACCTGCTACATAACCGGTGATATCAGTAATTACACCACCTCCTACCCCTACCAGTATCGTTTTTCTGTCGGCTCCCAGTTCAATCAACTGGTCAATCAGTACATCAACCGTTTGTTGCACTTTATAGGCTTCTCCCGGTTTTAATACAATGGTGTTCCAGACTTTGAACTTCTTTTTGTGTGCAGCAAAAACATGTTCATCCGTTACCAGCACAGCTTTGTCTTTGCCTGCAATTTTTTCTAATTGATCAAATGAGGCATCGAAATAATATTGAACGGTTTTCGAGGAAAACTGAAAACTTCTTTTTTTCATACATTATTGAATCCGCTATGAATTCATGATCTTATTCTGGTGATTGATACTTTCCATGTGCACCGCATCAAAATATTTGGTGATGAACTCACGGCTCAGTCCCAATTTATCACCCTTTGCAAATGCCCTGTCGAGAATAGCATTCCAGCGATTGGTTTGCAGGATGGTAATATTGTTGTCTTTTTTGTACTGACCAATTTTATCGGCCACTTTCATTCTTTGTCCGAGCAATTGTAACAGTTCATCATCCAACTGGTTAATCTGCTGACGCATTTTTTCCATGGCAGCATGCAGTTCTTCCGAGCTGATGTCTTCTTTACGCCAGATAATCGAACCAATCATTTCACCCAAACGCTCAGGTGTTACCTGCTGTTTAGCATCACTCCAGGCATTATCGGGATCAATATGACTTTCAATAATTAGACCATCAAAGTCGAGGTCAATTGCTTTCTGAGCAACATCTAACAGAATATCTCTTCTGCCACAGATATGTGAAGGATCATTGATCAATAACATACCGGGGTTACGTCTTTTCATTTCAATGGCCAGGTGCCACATCGGAGCATTACGGTATTCGGTATTACCATAGGAGCTAAAACCGCGGTGAATTAACCCGATATCTTCAATACCCGATTTGGCCACACGTTCCACCGCACCAATCCACAATTCAAGATCGGGGTTGATGGGGTTTTTAATCAATACAGGCACTTTCACACCTTTCAGTGCATCGGCCACTTCCTGAACACTGAATGGGTTCACAGTGGTACGGGCACCGATCCATAAAACATCCACATCAAAATGTAAAGCATCTTCCACCTGCTTTCCGGTGGCCACTTCTACAGCTACTGGTAAACCCGATGCTTTCCTGGCCTGTTGTAACCAGGGTAATCCCTTGGTTCCGATACCTTCAAAACTTCCGGGACGTGTACGTGGTTTCCAGATACCTGCACGCAGTATATCTACTTTACCGGTTGCCGCCAGTCTGGTGGCAGTCTGAATAACCTGTTCCTCAGTCTCTGCACTGCATGGGCCTGAGATGATCAGTGGGCGTTTCTGCAACAAAGCTTCCACTCCTGTTTTTTGTTCGATTGCTTGCTCCATTATGAATGTTTGATCTATGATTGCTGATGTCTGATGTCGGATGTATGATGTCGGATATTAAGTACCAAATCAGACATCCTACATCAGACATTGTTTTTACTCTTCTCCTCTCCTCGGCTTTCTCCCACCACCACTATCTGCATCGTTCATCCTGATTCTTCTTCCTTTGTAGTTCTTACCATCCAATGCACGGATCATCTGGTTAGCGGCGCCTTTTTCTATTTCAACCCAGCTATTCATGTCCTTCATATCAATTTTACCCAACACTTCTTTTTTCAGATCGCTCATATCTAATATAAACTGAAGGAAACTGGCTTTATAAAAACCGTCTTTGGTACCGAGGTTTACAAACAGGCGACTGTATCCTCCACCACGTTTGTATTCTTTTCTGTTATCACCTTTACCTGCATCTCTGCGACGACCCTGATCAGGTGAGTCGTTCGACTCTCTTCTGTTTCTGTCGCGGAAGTTGAGGTCCTCGGCATTCTCATAATATTTGAGGAAACGATCAAATTCCATTGCGGCTACACGCTTCAGCACATCTTCCTTGCTGATATCAGCAAATTTTTCTGCCAGCATAGGCACATAGGTTTCATAATCGCCATGACTGATATCGGCTGATAACAATTTCTCCATGAAATGGAAAAACTGTTTACGGCAAACATCTTTACCACTTGGAATATCCAGTTTATGAAACTTGGAGTTATTGATTCTTTCGATCTGTTTAAACTTGTACATTTCTTTACTATGTACAATGGAGATACAGATACCTACATTACCGGCTCTTCCTGTTCTGCCGCTTCTGTGTGTATACACTTCCACGTCGTCGGGTAATTCGTAGTTGATCACATGGGTAATACCCTGTACATCAATACCACGTGCCGCCACATCGGTAGCAATCAGCAATTGCAGGCTTTTATCCCTGAACTGTCCCATTACCTTATCGCGCTGCCCCTGTGTAAGGTCTCCATGTAATGCATCAATATCATATCCTTCACGGGTAAGACGCTCGGAAATTTCCTGTGCATCAATTTTGGTTCTGGTAAAAATGATACCATAAATACCGGGGTTGAAGTCGATGATTCTTTTCAGTGTTTCATACCTGTGGTGTGAACTGGTTACATAATACTGGTGGTCGATGCTTTTATTAGCAGTGTTCACTTTACCTACTGTTATTTCAGCAGGTTCTTTCATGTAACGTTTACTTACTTTCCTGATTTCAGGAGGCATGGTAGCACTGAATAACCAGGTGCTTTCACGTTGTGGTGTGTTTTTCAGGATGAATTCAATATCATCCTGGAAACCCATGTTCAGCATTTCATCTGCTTCATCGAGTACCACGTATTTAATTTCTTCCAGGTTAATTGCTTTTCTTTCGATCAGGTCAATTAAACGTCCGGGTGTAGCCACTACAATCTGTGTACCTCTTTTCAGGTCACGGATCTGTAATCCGATAGATGCTCCCCCATAAACTGCTACTACCGAAACCCCGGTCATATATTTTTTAAACAGTTCAATCTCTTTTACAATCTGTAAACAGAGTTCACGGGTTGGACATACCACCAATGCTTGTGGATGTTTTGCTTTTGCGTCGATCACATGTAAGAGTGGTAAACCAAAAGCAGCCGTTTTACCTGTTCCAGTTTGGGCCAGACCAATAAAGTCTTTTGTACCACTCAAAAGAATGGGTATTGCCTGTTCCTGAATTTGTGTTGGGTTCACATACCCCAACTCATCGGTTGCCTGTACCAGTCTCGCATCAATTCCTAACGCGTCAAATGTCGTCATGTATAAAAATTTTTGCAAAGTTACCCATTATCAGGGGCTTTGCGGGTTTTATTTGGGGGCTGCGCCCGTGAATGATGAATGGTGAATGGTCAATATTAAGACCCTTGTTCACCATTCATCATTCACCATTCACGCCCCCTATTTCAAAATTCTCCTGATCCCGTTCGCATGCTCAATCAATTCCTGCAGGTACTCGTAATTCTCTTTCTCCAGGCAGGCTTTGAACTTGCGAAGCTGGGCAATATGTTCATTGAGTACATCCAGCACATTATCCCTGTTTTGCATAAAGATGGGTACCCACATGGCCGGATTACTCTTAGCCAACCTTACCGTACTTTCAAAACCACCACTGGCCAGTTCAAAAATGGCATCTTCTTCTCTTTCCTTCTCCAATACTGTGTTAGCCAATGCAAACGAGGTAATATGAGAAATATGACTCACATATGCCACGTGTACATCATGATCATCTGCTTTCATATAAAGCAGGTGCATACCCAGTGTTTTATAAATATTTTCTACCCGTTCCACTGCATCTGTATCGCTTTCCTCTTTTGAACAGATGACCGTAGCCTTATCGGCGAATGCTGTTCTCACTGCAGCATCCGGACCACTGTATTCAGTACCCCACATGGGGTGTGTGGCCACAAATCTTCCTCTCTTCGGATGGTTGGCTACAGATTCACAGATTATTTTTTTTGTGGAGCCTACATCCATCACTACCTGTTGATCAACCTGATTGAGAATCTCAGGTAACATGGCTTCAGCGGCATTAATGGGTATGGCCAATACTATCAGGTCCGATTGTTGTACCGCTGTTCTCAGATCGGCCAGTTCATCTACCAAACCCAGTTCGACTGCCCTTTTTGCATGATCTTCATTTTTTTCCACACCAATAACATGGGTTGCAAGTCCCTTTGCGCGCAGGGTTAATGATAATGACCCGCCAATCAATCCCGTTCCTATAATTGCAATTCTCATTTTGTTAATCTTGATTTGATACGATGAATCGCTTCCTCAAATTTTTCAACGCTGCCACAAAGACTCACCCTGATATATCCTTTTCCTGCATCTCCAAAAATACCTCCGGGTGTAATAAACACAGAAGCCTTGTATAATACTTCATCACTCAGTGCAAAACCGTCCGCATAAGTATCCGGAATTTTGGCCCATACAAACATGCCCACCTGTTGTGTTGAAAAACGGCAGTTCAGCAGGTTCAATAGTTCAAATACTTTTTCTCTCCGCTGTGCATATACTGCATTTACACTATCATACCAGTCTTTACCCAGTTCCAGGGCCTTTGCAGCCGCCAGTTGCACGGGCAAAAACATACCGCTGTCCATATTACTTTTAAAACGCAATACTTCATCAATACGCTCTTTGGAGGCCGCTAACATTCCCACACGCCATCCCGCCATATTCGAACTTTTACTCAGTGAGTTGAGTTCCAGTACCACTTCTTTGGCTCCTGGTACGCTTAACAAACTCACAGGTGTTTCGTTGAGGATAAAACTATAAGGGTTATCGTGACAGATAAGTATGTTGTGCTTTTTCGCAAATGCAATCAGCTCTTCAAAAAATGTAACGGATGGCAATTGTCCGGTTGGCATGTGCGGATAATTCACCCACATGAGTTTTACTTTGGAAAGATCTGTTGTAGCCAATGCTGCAAGATCGGGCTGCCAGTTGTGTTCGGCAGATAGATTATAAGTCACCGGTGTTCCTCCGGCCAGTTTTACCGCACTGCTGTATGTGGGATAACCCGGATTGGGAATCAATGCCTGGTCACCTGCATCGAGATAGGTCATACAGATATGCATGATTCCTTCCTTACTACCAATCAGTGGCAATATTTCTGTTTCAGGATCCAGTTCTACCGAATACCATTGTTTGTACGAGTTACTCACGGCTTTTCTTAATACAGCCGACCCTTTATAACTCTGGTAAGCGTGTACATTGGGTTGTGCCGCAGTTTCCTGTAATACACGGATCACATCCGGGTGTGGTGGCAGATCGGGACTTCCGATACCAAGGTTGAGAATGTCTTTTCCTTCCTTATTGAGCGTATCTATTTCACGCAGTTTTTGCGAGAAATAGTATTCTCCGATGCCTTCCAGTCTTGTTGCTGTTTTGATCTGCATAGCTTATCCTTTTACAATTTTTCCGCGCTGGTACACACCAAATATTTTTACGCTGTTGGTAAGTGATGCAATGGAAGTCATCACTTTTTCAAATTCTTTTCTTGTTTCAAATTCCATATCCGCATAAAAGCCATATTTAAAATGACTTCCGGGTATGGGCATGCTCTGTAGCTTACTCAGGTTTATACCACCTTCCGCTATTTTGGTCAACACTTTCGACAAAGCTCCTCTGGCATGATTGGTCTGAAAATAAACAGAGGCCTTATTGGCTTTTGCATCATCTGTTGCATCAGCCGTACGTTTCAATACCAGAAAACGTGTTACATTGTTTTTCATGGTATGAATATCAGGACCAATAATATCCAACTTAAATAGTTCTGCTGCCAGTTTGCTGGCAATGGCTGCTGTATGTTTACTTCTGTGCTGGTGAAGCAGTTTGGCGCTGAGTGCCGTATCTTCTGTTTCTACCAGTTTCCAGGGATGTTGTTCTAAATAATCAAGACATTGAAGAATGGCCATGGGATGACTATGTACCTCCTTAATATCTTCCAGTTTCACACCCGGGTTTACCAATAGGTTCTGGCTGATGGAGAGATATACCTCTCCCACTACTTTCAATCTGCTTTTTTGCAGGAGATTATAGTTGGGTAGTATACTACCTGCAATAGAATTTTCAATCGCCATAATACCACCCGCAGACTGTTTGGCA
>DPWF01000279.1 GCA_003526435.1 Chitinophagaceae bacterium
AGTGTCAATATTGCCGATAACAGTGCCCATCCTTTTGCTGCATTGGTCTCTTTAATAAAGAAACCAACGATGCCGGTTAGTAAGGGTAGTAATATCAAAAAAACTGGAATCATATATATGCTTTATCGCGCTATGCGGTTAAAATAGTTTTTTGAAAAAATTCATAATAGCCATGTCATTGAACCAAATCAGCACAAATACAATCATAATCATCACCATAATCAGTAAGTAGTTACCTACCTGACCACTTTGTAATAACCTCAATTGTCTGGATCCGTAACCAACCAGTTTACCGACACCATTTACTGCTCCATCAATACCGGTTTTTTCAACAATATTTTTCAGGAAAACAGACAAAAGATGTAATGGCTTTATAATTACTGCATCATAGATCTCATCTACATACCATTTATTCTCCAGGAGTTTTGCAAAACCAGTACTTTCTGTTTCCGCAGCATCTGTCTTTTTGAATTTAGATACCGCAAACAGTATGATACCAATGATCAACGCAGTTGATACACCCATCATAATATATTCCTGTGTATGTGTTAAATGATTTCCGTGCTGGATTTTTGTAGATTCAGCAAATATGGGTGCCAGGAAATGTTCTAAGCTGTGTGCATTTGATGCAAATACTTCCGGTATCCCTACAAATCCGCCCAATACAGATAATATTGCCAGCACAATCAATGGAATGGTCATAGCAGATGGGCTTTCATGCAGGTGATGCTCCTGTTCATGTGTTCCCCTGAATGAACCCAGGAATGTCATGGTATATAACCGGAACATATAAAAAGCTGTCATCAATGCGCCTGCCATTCCAACATAATAATAAAGGGGATTGTTATTGTATGCCGCCATCAGTATTTCATCTTTTGAAAAGAAACCTGAGAATGGCGGAATGCCTGCAATTGCCAGACATGCCAGCAGGAAAGTGATATGTGTAATGGGCATGTGTTTTTTCAATCCACCCATTTTACGAATATCCTGTTCATGGTGCATGGCATGTATTACAGAACCTGCTCCAAGGAATAGTAATGCTTTAAAAAAAGCATGGGTCATTACATGGAACACGGCGCCAGTATAAGCACCCACACCCAAACCAAGAAACATATAACCCAATTGGCTTACCGTTGAATAAGCCAATACTTTTTTAATATCATTCTGTTTCAGTGCAATGGTTGCAGCGAATATGGCTGTTGCGAGACCCACAATAGCAACAACAGTTTGTGATACATGTGACAGGGTATAAAGAATATTACTCCTTGCGATCATATATATCCCTGCCGTTACCATGGTTGCAGCATGGATGAGTGCCGATACAGGTGTTGGACCAGCCATAGCATCGGGTAACCAGGTATATAATGGCAACTGCGCACTTTTACCCATGGCTCCTACGAATAATAAAAGCGTAATTGCTGTAATATCAAAAGAAGAAAGTTTATCTACATTGGCG
Source organism: Chitinophagaceae bacterium (assembly GCA_003526435.1). Taxonomy (GTDB): domain Bacteria; phylum Bacteroidota; class Bacteroidia; order Chitinophagales; family Chitinophagaceae; genus Sediminibacterium. The sequence continues at coordinate 1,457 of DPWF01000279.1, forward strand.
AATACCTCACCATAAGAAACCGTACCTAATTTAAAGATCAACCAGAACACAGCGAGCAGGAAACCAAGGTCACCAATACGGTTCATGACAAATGCTTTCTTGGCTGCGTAATTATACTGATCGTTTTTAAACCAGAACCCAATGAGCAGGTATGAACATAAACCAACACCTTCCCATCCGATAAACATGATTACATAGTTGGCACCCAGTACCAATAATAACATGGAGAACACGAAGAGATTGAGGTAAGCGAAATATCTTCCGAAATGCTGTTCCTCTTCTTCATGCATATAAGCTGCTGAATACAGGTGAATGAGAAAACCGATACCAGTAATGATCAGCAGGAATAAAGATGACAACTGATCAACCTGGAATGCGAATGGAACCTGGAAACTGTATGCTTTGATAAAAGAAAACAGGTTTACCACAGTGGCACCATGTTCTTTTACATCAAAGAAAACCAATAAGCTCACCACAAAAGACGCAAGCATTACACCACAACCAACGATGCTGATCATTGATTTTGACATTGCCTTTCTTCCTAATCCATTGATCAGAAAACCGATCAGGGGAAAAAGTGGTACCAGATAAACAAATTTACTCATAGCCTTCATCCCGCCTAAGGCGGGACCATTTTTATCTCATTTCTGAGATGGGATCAACAATGACTCCTTTTCAGGAATTAATTTTTTAACCGATTCAAAAAGTTAATATCTACTGAATGTACATTTCGGTACATCATAACAATAATAGCCAGCCCTACACTTACTTCCGCTGCCGCCACTACCATGATGAAGAATACAAAAAGCTGCCCGTCGATTCCGGCAGTTGTTGCGGGATCAGCAGCCAATGCGATACCGTGGTGCATTTTAGAAAAAGCCACCAGCAGCAGATTCACTGCATTCAACATCAATTCAACGCACATAAAAACAATAATGGCATTACGGCGTGTTAATACCCCAATGATACCAATGCTGAAGAGTGCAAGACTCAGATAGATATAATATTGTATCGGCATATTTTTAGTTTATGGCCCATGGTCAATAGTCCATGGTAATTATTCTGTTTTATTACCATGGACTATCGACCATGGGCTATTATTATCTTACTCTTTCTTCCCTATCACCACCGCTCCTACCATAGCACTCAGGAACAATACGCTGCTGATTTCAAAAGGCACTACAAAATCACTGAACAATGCTTTACCCAGATTTTTGATCAGGCCAATATCGCCAGTACCCATTAAAGCTGTTTTTTCCTGAAAATCATTTGCCTGGCGAACAAGTGATACCAATACCATGAGGAAACAACCTCCTGATACGGCTCCTGCCAGTTTCATCCAGATATGTTTGTTACGTTCCGTTTCTTTATTCAGGTTCATCAACATGATCACGAACAGAAACAATACCATGATGGCTCCGGCATATACAATGAGGTTTACTATTGCCAGAAACTGTGCATTCAGTAATATATAGTGACCAGATATGGCAAAGAATACTGCAATCAACCACAGTACACTATGAACCGGATTACGGCTCACCAGTACCATAATGGCACTGAATACAGCAAGTGCAGAAAGAAAAAAGAATAATATTTCGGTTATACTCATTGGTGTTTTAATTAGGCTTTCGTCATAAGCTGCAGCATCTAATCACTGCAACTGATTACTCTTTATTTTAAACCCTTCGCCTCTGCATATCC
>DPWF01000020.1 GCA_003526435.1 Chitinophagaceae bacterium
TGGTTCCTGCTACCTGTGGTGTTAATGCTGTTATCTTCAAATAGCGATATGCATTTTCAGATGAAACAGGAAAACTTTGAAAATCGTTTGATATGGCGAAATTAAATTGCCCCAAACTGGTAAAACTTGTTCCATCAACACTTCCTTCTATTTTAAATGTCTTCATTCCTGCAGTGTTCGGCGTTCCGGCCCTTTGGCGGTTTGCAATGTCTACAGAAACAATGTTCTTTTTATTCTTCATATCAATCAATACCCAATGAGGGTAAGGAACCACAACAGAATAATCAGTGTGCCAGTATGTTGCAATATTGCCATCGATGGTAGCTGATGCCTTTCCGGTATTTTCCCATCCGTCTGGTGTTTCACTGTCAGCCGTAGCAGTCCAACCGGTTTTATCGGCTTTTGCCACTGTTGATTTATCTTCAAAAAGAATAGCTTCTGATTTGTTACAGGCTACAGCAGTTGCAAGACCCGAAACAAGCATCATGATATATATTAATTGCTTCTTTTTCATTTTTACATTTTTGTTATAGGATAATCATGTTTCATAGTACTATGAAAACAATAACAGGTTAAGGGTTTTGTGTGAGATTAGGGTTTTTTGCTCTCTCACTTTCAGGTATAAAGAATACCACCCTGTTATCTGCTGCTGTAATAGTCTGGTTAATATTGTTCGGGGTTACATTCAATGCATGTGTACCTGGATAGTTACGTACCACTGAGCGACCATTTCGGAATAAGTCATATGCCCGATGTCCTTCAAAAGCCAGTTCCAGCCATCTTTCTTCCAATACAACATCGAGTGCTGATTTGCTGCTTAATGCAATACTTGCAACAGTATGTAATGCTGTGCCCGATAATCCTGCTCTTTGTCTGATCAGGTTTACATCATCCAAAGCCAATTGCGCATTGCCTAATTTGGCGTTGGCTTCTGCTCTTATCAGGTACAATTCGGCCAGACGGATATACACCGGAGAACTAAGGTTAATGATACCTTCTTGTAAATTGTATTTATTCATATAATACATAGGAGTATTAGGCGTAAGTCTTGTATTATACTGTAATACACCATTGATTCTATATGGAGAAAGAAATACCTGTCTTTTATCCGTAGGGTTGATACTCAGAAAATCATAATACTTTTTTGATGCGTATATCTCTCCCCAGCCACTCTGTGCCTGTCCGGCTGGATTTCCATTTGCATCCCCACTATAATACATGGAACCGATAGCAGAAAAATCCTGGTCCTCAGTTTTTGTATGACGAATACAGAAAATTGTTTCGCTATTTCCTTCCGGTGCCATTTTAAAATAGTTGGGATACTCACTCTGCGACAATAATGTATAATTACCTGAATTAATCACCTTATCTGCAAACTCAATGGCCTTCGCATTGTTCTCCATATACAAATAAACCCTTGACAGTAGCGCATTTGCAACTTGCTTAGACGCAAAAGGATTGGCTTTGGGCAGTGTCATCATATCTGCTGCACTGGTCAGATCTGCAATTACAGACGCATATACATCTTTTACTTTACTTCTTGCGATGGTGAGTTTTTGTTCTTCTGTGAGATCTTCTTTCAGAATAGGCACTCCCGGATTGTCACCGCTATTTTGTGGATAGGGTCTTCGAAATACTCTTACCAAATTAAAATGCATCATGGCCCGTAAAAAGAGGTTTTCACCTTTCAACTGCCGAAGATCAGCCGAGCTGTTATCAGGGATAGCTGCAATAATTTTATTTGCAGCCCCTATCACAAAATAAGCCTGTACCCAAAAGTTGGTGGCATGTCCGGATGTAGTAATATGGTTATACCTGTATGCCCTTGAAAGATCATCTGATGAATTTTGCCCCTGTGCGATTTCATCCGTTGGATATTCCATTAAAAAATGACTGCTCCTAACATAAGACGGATTTCGCAAAACCGCATAGGTACCAATGGTTGCTGTTTCTATATCGGCAGCATTGGTTAGCGCAGAGTTTTCATCAATGGCTGTTGATGGCTCAAAGTTTTTCTTGCACGCAGTGAGTGAGAGCGCAAGCGTAACTGTAAGTATGATAGATTTATATTTATACATGTTATTCGCTTTTTATTTTTTAGAATGAAACGCTTAATCCAAACAAAATTTTCTTACTGGTTGGATACCTGAAGCTTGAAACACCGGAACTCAATACCACTTCAGGATCGGGAGGTGAAAAATTGGTACCTGTCCATAAGTTATCGCCGCTGATAAATACCCTGGCACTTGAAATTTTCATCTTTCCTAAAAGGTTTGCAGGCAGATTATACCCCAGTGTAATATTTCTCAACCGTATATAACTTCCATCTTCCAGGTAACGTGATGAGGATGCGTTCGAAAGTTTATTTCCACCAGGCAATGCCCTGGGATGTGTAGCTATATCTCCAGCTTTCTGCCAGCGTGTCCACTCTTTTGGAAACACCATTGAGTTGTATGAATCGTAGTTACCGTCGTTGTCATAATAAAAACGGGTGTCGTTGTACACATAATTTCCATATACAAAGTTCATGAAAGCCGACAGGGTGAAATTTTTGTATGTTACTGTGTTTGAAATACCTCCGGAGAATTTAGGGGCCGATGATTTTCCAAGATATTGTCTGGATGTAGCATTGGCTACTGAGTTATAGTTGTTGGTATATGTAACATATCTTTTTCCGTTTGCATCCATCACTATTTTTTCCCATAAAGGATCTCCGTTCGCAGGATCTACACCCGCCCAAACAGGTAGGTTCCATTCATCCATATCGTGTCCCACACCTATGGGTTGCGCCGCACCAGGATTGCTGTACAGGGCTCCGGCATTTAATGACAATACTTTGTTCCGGTTAAACGACATGTTCAGGTTTGTTTCCCAGGTAAAATCCCGTTTCAATATGTTTTTTGTGGTAAGATTAAATTCTATCCCTCTGTTTCTCACACTTCCTACATTCTCGAAGATGAAACTGTAACCGGTTGTAGCTGGCAATGGTTTTCTGTACAATAAATCTTCTGCCGTTTTCTGGTACACATCAATACTCAAATCAATTCTTTTCAACAGTGTAATATCTACACCAATATTGATTGCTTTCTGCTTCTCCCAGGTAAGGTTCGGATTTGCTTTTTGTGATGGTGCCGCTCCGGGTTGACCTGCGTAGCTTGATGATGTAGATAAGGAGTATAAGCCCAATGAAGCATAGTCTCCGATCTCAGCATTTCCGGTTGTACCATAACTTACACGGAGTTTCAGGAAATTAATGGCNNTCCTAACTGGTAAAAATTGGCTGCAGAGTTATTATTACCGAATCTTGATGACCGGTCGCGGACAAATGAAGCAACTGCAAAATATTTATTAGCGAAGTTGTAATCGGCCTGTGCCAGGTATTTATGAAAACTGTACTCATTTCTACCACCCGTTGGAACATTTATTACGGCTGTAGCAGTTGAGGCAAAAGGCCGGCCCGGGGGAAGTCCCTTTACTGAAGTTGACAACACATCATAAGCCGACTGTGTAGCTTCACCCACTGCCAGTACTGCAATATTGTGATCCCCGAAACTATTGTCGTATCTGAGTCTGTTTGAACTTACAAATGTTTTGGTAAAGGATTCACTATTGTATAGTTCTCCACCGTTTGTTGCACCACCTTGAGATCTTTTATCGTAGAACGACATACTGCTGTAATCAAAAAAAGATGCCCTGTTGTAGGTTGAAAAATTCAGGTGTTTGGTAATATTGTATTCCAGGTTAACATCACTACTCAGGTTAAAACTTCTGGCATTTGATATATCGTACTGCATGGAATACAGGTAATTGCTCTGGTCTCTTCCATACCATTTTGTATAACGTGAATCAACAGGTCTGCCATCAGCTCCATGAGATGCATCAAAAGGCAGGTAAGTGTAAGCCTGGTACAAACCACCTTCAGGATTGTACTTATCTTTTGTATAAATACCGTTGAGCAGTACACTCAATTTCAGTTTATTGGAGAACCTGTGTGTAAGATTGGTACGAAAGTTATGGGCAGTTTTATTGTTCTCAATTAATGTACCTTCTTCTTTGTATAAATTACCAGATACATAATACTGTGTTTTATCATTTCCTCCAGATGCTGAGAGTGTATAGTTCTGTGTAAGGCTTTGTCTGAAAGTTAAATCCCACCAGTTTGTATTTACATTCTTCATAGCTGGATCAGGTGTCGAAAAAGTAGAGAGATAATCAAACAATTGAGTGGAATTCATCAATTTGAAATTACCTGTTGTAGCATTGTTCAATCCAACAACAGAACTGAATTCAATTTTTGATTTACCGGATTTTCCACTTTTGGTTGTAATAATCATTACGCCATTTCCTGCTCTTGAACCATAGAGGCCGGTTGCGGCGGCATCTTTCAATATGGTAACAGACTCTACATCGGATGGGTTATATGTTCCGCCAATATTTCCATCTACCACTACCAATGGGCCTGAGCCTGCAGAAATGGTACCGGCACCACGAATAAGGATATTTGAGCCTGCAGTAGGATCGCCGGAAGCTGACGATACCACCACACCTGGCGCTTTACCCTGTAACAAACTTGCCAGGTTATTTGATGTAACGTCTCTCAATTTATCGCCTGAAACTGTAGACACGGCGCTTGACAGGAATTTTGCTTTTTTGGATGAATAACCAACAATTACTACTTCTTCCAGTAATTTATCCTGGGTCTGCAACTGAATTGCAATTGTTCCGCTTTTTTCAGCAACCACTTCTGCGGTCGCCATATTTACGTGTGAAATAATCAGCACATCGCCTCTACGAACTTCTATTGAAAATTTACCATTCGCATCAGTTACAGCACCTGTTTGCTTTCCCTTAACAGCTATGTTAGCTCCGGCAAGTGTTTGATTGTTGTTATCAGTTACTGTTCCACTGATAACAAGTTTTTCATTTTGAGTTTGTGCATTTGCTCTTTGTAGTGCAATCGTTGTAAAGACCAGAAAAAGTAATACCAGGCATGATGATACCCGATGAAAACTTTGTTTTGTTTTTTTCATGCAGCAACCGTTTTAGTTTTGAATTAATGACCAAGTTTAAGTTGAATTATTAATAAAAAACTGTGCAAACGGGTGCGCAATTTTTGACAAAATCAATTTGTGATTGTTATTAAATCATCAATTTACAAGTGGTTACGTTGTGCGCAAACGGTTGCGCACAATGCAGAAAATGATACTTTCAAAATGATAAAATGGTGGGCTTGAAAAGAAGAAAACAGAACAGCAATTACAAACCATGCATCGCAGGTTGTTTATATGCCACAAGAGATGGTGCTAATTCTTCTGTATAATAAATATCGGGATCTGACTCCTGTGCATCTTTGTTTTTTAGAATGGTCATCAGGATATCCATTGCTTTCTCCCCCTGTCTGTATGGATGTTGCTCAATAGAAGCCAGCGGAGGAAATGCTGTATAACTTGTAATAGGCAGGTTAGCAAAACTCACAAAAATGATGTGCTTATTCACAGCTATATTATTCTTTGCTGCATACTGTGTAGCATCCATGTGCACATAATCATTGAATGTGATGATGGCCTGTGGAAGTTTTTTCAGGTTCAGTAATTTTTTCATAGCCATTTCGGTGCCTTCCTTCGACAAGTCGGTTGTTTCCACCAACTGCATATCTACTTTTAGCTGGTGCTTTGATATGCCATCAATATATCCTTTCAGTCTTTCTTTACTGGCTCGCAATTTATCGGGGCCATTGATAAATGCAATATTCCTGTACCCATTATTAAACAACCATCCTACCAGTTCAATTGTACCCTTATATAAATTGCAGAATACTTTGTGGGAGTCGGTCATGGTTGGCACGCGGTCGAAATACACAACTGGTATATCATATTTCTTGAGTGCTTCCAGGTGATTGTATTTGTTTGTTTCCTTCGATAAAGAAATGATCAGCCCGTCAACCCTTTGTTTTTTCATAGCGGCCACTGCCTTAATCTCACGCTCCAGTTCATCGTAGCTCTGACCGAATAAAATAGTGTACTCATGTTCAATAGCGGCAGATTCAATGCCACTTATTGCCTGCGAAAAAAAATCTTCCCGGATATATGGAATGATCACACCGATTACATGTGTCTTTTTTTGTTTAAAAAAGATAGCCTGTGTATTTGGCTCGTATCCTAATTCTTTGGCTAATTGTTGTACTCTTTCTTTGGTACCAAGCCCAATTCGTGGATGATTGCTTAATGCCCTTGATACTGTAGACACTGATACATTGAGCCGTATAGCAATTTCTTTAATAGTTGGCAGTTTATCCACGAAAGCAGGTTATTTGTTTCAGGATGCTAAAAGTAGGGAATAATTTGTCCTTGTTATTCAGAATACGTTTGTCAACAATGTGGGGCAAATACAACTAAGGTTCTGATAGCCGCTGTTCAATCAGTCAAGGAAATGAAGGGTATTGAAATATTGTAGCCGAAATGCTGAACATTGATTATTATGCTGTTCGATTTTAGATATAAAAAAAGCGCCTATCCAATAGACGCTTTCAATATCTGTAGCGGGATCGGGAGTTGAACCCGAGACCTTTGGGTTATGAATCCAACGCTCTAACCACCTGAGCTACCCCGCCAACTGTAAATTTTCATTTACGGGGTGCAAATATAGGGGTTCAGGCTTAGTATGCCAACAATTTTGCGATCCTATTCGCCACGCTGCCGGCATTGGGTAACATGGCTGCTTCCAGGGCCAGGTTTATGGGTACTGCGGGTAAATTTAATGACCCTAATACTTCCACACGGGCATCGAGAAAATGATAACACTGGTTGCTGATACGCAGAGCCAGGGCCTCTGCAAAAGAATTATTCTGCTGTTCCTCACTGAGTACCAGCACTTTTCCGTGTTTTTTTACCAGTTGATATATTTGTTCTTCATCCAGGGGATACAGCGTACGGAGATCGAGTACTTCTACCTGTCCGGGGAAATTGGCCGCTGCTGTTTTGGCCCAGTAAACTCCCATCCCATACGTAATCACACAAACCGTTTCCCCTTTTTTTGTTCTTTCAGCTTCAGCAGCTAATACAATATTGGCCTTACCCAACGGTAAAATGTAATCTTTGGATGGTTCTATGGTTTTAGCATCTTCTGTTCCCGGCACTTTGCTCCAATATAAACCCTTATGCTCAAGCATGACTACCGGATTGGGATCATGGTAGGCTGCTTTCAACAAACCCTTCATATCGGCTGCATTGGATGGATACACTACTTTTATTCCCTTCACTGTCAGAAGCGTACTTTCTATACTACCACTATGATAGGGCCCCCCTCCTCCATATGCACCAATGGGCACCCTTAATACCATACCCACCGGAAATTTCCCGTTAGAGAGATAACATGATTTTGAGAGTTCCGTTACCAACTGGTTAAATCCGGGATAGA
>DPWF01000253.1:0-621 GCA_003526435.1 Chitinophagaceae bacterium
AATACCCAATGCTTCTACCTCTTTACGACTACGGGCGCCACAATCAAGACAAAGATTATCAACTTTCGGTTGTGGCTCTTTTGCGTCGGGATTGCTTAATCTTGTGTGAATAGCCGGCCAGCCGAATACGGCTTTAACAGGCCCTTTTTTTCCATGTATCCACACACGCATTGCCGGTGCAATCTGATGGTCAACACCACCATTTCTTTTCAGGTAAATTAATCCCTGGTCATTAATATAATTCACGAACCAGCTTATTTCATCTGCATGTGCCTCGATCACTACTTTAAAAGGAGCGGTGGGATTAATAACACCTACTGCTGTTCCATAAGGATCGGAGAAAAAACTGTCTGTATACGGTTTGATGTATTCCATCCATACTTTCTGGCCACTACTTTCAAAGCCAACAGGTGATGGCGTATTGATGTAATTCTTTAAAAAATCCAGTGACTGACTGGTTAAAATAGATTTTGACTTTGTTTTTGTTACGGTCTTGGACTTGGCCATGCTGTATGTTTTGAATGAATTAGTAATAATGATGAAACAGGTTACCTGATACTGATAAAGCTGCCTGTGATTCCACATAAGGCTTTAACCAGCATCAACCCGTCGATAATTGCT
>DPWF01000253.1:639-3095 GCA_003526435.1 Chitinophagaceae bacterium
ATGATAGGTTACAATTATCAACAAAATAAAGGGAATAGTGTTGATGACCATTCGCAAGGGAGGAAATGCATGCGCAAAGCCATAAGTAAGAAATGTACCCAGTCCAACCAAAGTCAGCGGTATGATGATGAAAAAAAGCGTTTTTCGAAGTCCGTACCGAACCACAAAAGTTTTTAATTGCTGGTTATGATCGGCTGCATAATCCTTGATATCGAATAGAATACATAACATCGTAATAAACATGCCGTTTTTAATAAAAAGCAGGAGATGAAAAATTTCAGGCTGGTAGGGACGATTGTTTTCCAGTGCAGAAAAGAAGGCTGGGTAAATGGTAACAATACCAGCCCAGATAAATCCAATGACAAAAGGCTTGATCCATCCCAGGGAACGGAGACTTGAGCCTTTGACAAACGGAATCCTGTCGCCATAATACCAGATGGCCAGCAAAGGGAAGACAGATAATGACAACCATTGTTTGATTGTAACCTCTGAAAGACGGTCTACCCACTGCGTACATAGGTAAATGCCAATAGAAGCGATAAGAATTGTTAATACCCATTGCGATACATAAACCCATTTCTGTTGTTGCCTGTACCATTGATGGCGTGGGTTAATATTGGGCTGATTATTTTCAGTGAGGTATGCGTGTGTGTAGTAAAGTACGGTGCCGGCAAAAAGAAGAACATAGAATAAAGCCTTATTCAGTGGGTAACCTTGCTGAAGATTGGCTTCAATGGCAAGAGCTACCACACAGCAGCCATAGAAATAGTTGCCAAAAAAGAAGTGCTGAAAAAAACGTTCCGCAGATTTCAATAACAGCTTTTTAATGCTTTATTGCCGGGTTAGCATACCACTCACTTTAAAATAACGATATCGGGCGATACCACCGTATCACTTACGTTTTTAGCCTTATCTCTTGTCCAGAAACGAAAAAAGCAGGTGTCATTTTTTGAGCAGGTAGGAATGACGGTATAATTACTGCCTGGAATAAAACCGGTACTATAGCCAACTTCAAATACGCCTTTCAGATTGCTGGTAGCCGTAAAAGCCGGAATTTTGGCCCTGTCATTAAAACTGTTACAACCGTTTACTTTTGAAATTTTCTGTACCCAGATACTATCCTGAACATCACCTTCTTTATCTGTAAATTCGATGGAAAAGATAATGGCAGAACCGTTGCCAAAGACCTTTCCGTTCACACTTTTAAATTCAAGTTGTGGGCGGGTAGTATAAGTATCTTTCTTACAGGCTGCAATGCCTAGTATAATTGCGCTGAATATCAATAATTTTGCCTTCATTCGTTCTGCTTTCATTTCAAATTTAGTTAAAACATTACAATAGATGACCGGGTTACCGTTTGATGTTAACAATATTTTCTCTGTTCCGACCGGTCAGTTCGATACAACCTGCATGTCTGTTTTCCGTTATCAGTATCAATTCAACCCTGTTTACAGGAAATGGTGTGATATAATCGGGAGAACACCTGCTAATGTGGAGACACCCGGACAGATTCCATCGTTGCCTGTATCATTTTTTAAGCAGGAAACGATTCTTACACAATATCCGGCCACTCATTATTTTGAAAGCAGTGGTACCACCCAAACCCGAAACAGCCGCCACTGGGTGCCTGATCTTGATTTGTACCGGCAAAGTTTTAACAAGGCTTTTGAACTCTTTTACGGACCTGTTACCGACTGGTGTATACTGGCATTGTTGCCAGCTTATCTGGAGCGCCAGCATTCATCGCTGGTGATGATGGCAGATGAACTGATAAAAGATAGCAGGCATCCACAAAGCGGGTTTTACCTGTACGATCACGAAAAGCTGAACAATACACTGTCGCTGCTCGAAAAAAGCGGGCAGAAGACCCTGCTGCTGGGTGTAACGTTCGCCCTGCTTGATTTTGCTGAAAGCTTCCCGCAGCAGTTAAAACATACCATCGTAATGGAAACAGGAGGTATGAAAGGGCGGCGAAAAGAAATGACACGTGCGGAAGTGCACAGTATACTCTCGAGTAAACTGGGGGTAAATTCGGTGCATTCAGAATACGGTATGACGGAACTGTTAAGCCAGGCCTATTCAAAAGGGGAGGGTTTGTTTGAATGCCCACCGTGGATGAAAATACTGGTTCGTGATGAAGAGGATCCACTTGGTGAGGGTACAATTGGAAGAGGAGTGATACAGGTAATCGACCTGGCAAATCTGTATAGCTGTTCTTTTATTGCAACGGAAGATATAGGGCAGGTTTATCCCGATGGTCGTTTTGAGGTATGGGGCCGACTTGATAACAGCGATATCAGGGGCTGCAGCCTGATGGTAGTATAGAATATCATTATATAAAATTTACTTTGGCAAATAGGGTTGTTTGCCATTATATTTGCAGCCCTGAAACAGTAACCCATATTAAAATTGGGTTCCAGATCACTGCCCAAGTGGCGAAATTGGTAGACGCACTG
>DPWF01000253.1:3124-8144 GCA_003526435.1 Chitinophagaceae bacterium
TGGTTCGAATCCAGTCCTGGGCACTTTTTAGAGACGGTTTTGGCCGTCTCTTTTTTTATCTTTCTAAAGATTGACATTGCTTGTTCACCATTCCAAAAGAACAAAAAAACAACTATCTTGATAGAGCAATCATAAGTTAGTTGTAAGAGGGGCAATGAAAATAACCAGATACCTTTTTATTTTTCTCCTGTTAACCGGCATCAATGGGTCATCTCATGCTGCGGGTGATACTTTGCGTGTACAACTGAAATGGTGGCATCAGTTCCAGTTTGCAGGGTATTATGCTGCCGAACTCAAGGGCTATTATCAACAGGAAGGATTGAATGTAAAACTTATTCCGGGAGACCCACAACACGCACCTGTTCCGGAAGTGTTATCCGGTAGGGCCGATTTTGGAATTACAGGTTCTGATTTGGTAGTGAATTATGCAAATGGCGACCCCCTTATTGCTTTAGGTGCCATTTTTCAGCATTCACCTTATACCATTCTTTCTTTGAAAGAAAAAAATATCCAGGTGCCTTCTGATCTCATTGGAAAAAAATTAATGGCCTCACCGGATCAGGGTTGGACTGAATTGAAAGCCATATTCCTTAAAGAAGGTATTCATCCTGATTCTTTAAAGTTGCTGTCGCACACATGGAACAATTCCGATTTGATAGATGGCAAAGCAGATGCTATTTCAGCCTATATATCGGTTGAGATCAACCAATTGCGAAAAATGGGCGTAGAGCCATCATATATGCTACCCATTAACTATGGGATTGATTTTTATGGTGATGTATTGTTTACCCGGAAAACCATGGCCGATGCCGACCCCATCACAATCAGCAAATTCAGGAAAGCAAGCTTTGAAGGATGGGAATACGCTATGTCGCACACAGCAGAAATGGCCGATTTTATTTTAACGCTTCCGGGTGTGAAAGAAAGAGGGGTTACCAAAGACGACCTTCTTGTGGAAGCCGAAGCCATGCGTAAACTGATTCTTCCCGATCTGGTTGAAATTGGTCATATGAATGAAGGCAGGTGGCGGCATATCGCAGATGTTCATCAAAAGCTTGGCATTATTTCAAAACAACCCGATCTGACAGGTTTTTTGTATGACGGAACAAAAAAAGTATCTTCAAAATACCTCCGAAATACGGCATATGTAGTGATTGCAATCATGCTGTTATTAATGGTCTCAGTGCTGTATGGATTTTCATTGCGAAAAGCGGTCAAAAAAAGAACGGAAGAACTGGAGAAAGAAATTGCTCAACGTGCAAATGCGCAACGCTTACTTATTATCAGTGAGCAGCGACTAGAAATGGCTACAGTGGCCGCAGGTTTGGGTATCTGGGACTGGGACATCAAAACGGGTCAGGTATATTTTAACGACCAATGGAAAATGATGTTGGGGTATGCCCCCGAAGAATTAGCAAATAATTTTGAAACATTTGAAAAGCTCCTGCATCCGAATGAGAAAGAGCCGCTGATGAATTTGTTGTATGAACACCTGGAAGGTAAGAGTAGTGTTTATCAGGCAATGATACGCATGCGTACAAAAGATAAAAGATGGAAATGGATATTAACCATGAGTAAGGCCAGTATGCGTGATTCTGAAGGTAAAGCAATACGTTTGTCGGGTATACACCTTGATATTGATGATATCAAACAAAAAGAAATTGAATTAAAAGAACTGACGCAGGAACTCATGCACAGCAATAATGAGTTGCAGCAGTTTGCATACATTACCTCTCATAACCTACGTGCGCCGGTAGCTAACCTGATCAGCCTGCTCGGATTATTTGATCGTATTCATCTCTCAGAAAGAAATACCGTATTCCTTGAAAAGATGGGAATCAGTGTTGAGCGTTTGCATGCAACATTGAATGATCTTAATGAAATATTATCATCAAGGATTAATAAGGCTGACAGAGATGATCACCTGGTATTTGTTGAAGAGCTCAGTAAAGTAAAAGAACTGATTTCCGAAGAAATCAGGTTGAAAGAAGTGGTCATTCAGGCCGATTTTTCCAAAGCACCTGAAATCTTTTTCTCCCGGAAAGTAGTGCATAGCATTTTATTGAACCTGCTGACGAATGCCATTAAGTATAGAAGACCTGGTGTGCCACCTGTAATTCAGATTTACACGGAAGAAGATGGCGATTATGTAATACTATATGTTAAGGATAACGGACTGGGAATTGATATGGAAAAATATGGCAACAAAATATTTGGGCTCTATCAGCGTTTTCATGATAATAAAGACGGTAAAGGACTCGGTTTATACATTATCAAAAACCAGGTTGAAGCATTGGAAGGAAAAATTGCCGTAGAAAGTATTGTGAATAAGGGAACCATGTTTCATGTGTTCCTGAAGAAAAAAAAGAGATTATATGAGTAGTGAGCCGTATCATATTTTGCTGGTTGATGATGATGATGTTACTAATTTCCTCAGCAGGGAAATGTTACGGTTATATATGGACTCTCCCCAAATAGATATTGCTTTAAACGGTCAGGAAGCAGTCGACTACCTGCTTGAACGATCCGGCGAGCCGAATCGCCTACCCAATCTCATCCTGCTGGATATTAATATGCCGATTATGGATGGCTGGGATTTTCTGGCAGAATTCGACAAAATAAAGCAACCGGGTTTTGAAAAAATCAATATCGTTATGTTTACCTCTTCGGTTTATTATGAAGATATCGATCGCGCCCGTACCTATGCATCAGTAAAGAATATTTACTCCAAGCCCCTGGATGAACAGAAGATCAAAGAAATTATTGCTTCCTGTCCCTGATAATCATTTATACTCAAAATTAAATTTTTTTATTATATTAATTTTTTATTTCTTATAAAATATTGATTTACAATTAATTTTATGACTTTTTATGTAAGTATGCTAAACTTGGTACTTTGAAATTCGGTGTTTTACACGGCATAATTCAGTGAATAAAACAGTTGATTAGCCCCAATGCCAATGTATCTTGCACTCAGTAAATGATTCGAAAGGATTATTTCGCCGATATCCTAAAAAACCAAGAAAAATGTAATAACACCTTATTACATTTTTTCCTTCGATCCAATTTCCTTTAGTATACAGAATCCTATATTCTACTGTAAAAACCAAGAGAATGGGGCAATTAGTTGCCCCATTCTCTATTTAAGGGCATTAAGGTTTATTCAATTGACAGATTGTTTTGTTGTCAGTAAAATTGAGTAACTTTCAGAGGGTGTTTGATCCTGTCGGATTCGTTTTGTCATTAAACGGGTTGTAGTGAAGTTCTTTTCTTTGATTCATCTGTTTCTCAAAATATATCTGTTCACTGGAACAATAAAGCAATAGATAATTGCGTGTATAGCATATATTAGTGGCCTGTTTTGCATAACTGATTTCTATATCAACTGACTGACTAAAGGGAACTTAAATGAGAATATTGATTGCAGACGATCATAGCCTTATACGTGAGGGATTGCGAAAGATTTTATTGGAATCACTTCCCTTCGCTGAAGTGCATGATGTAGCTGATTCTGCTGATCTTTTTAAAAAAGCGATCAGTGAAAAATGGGATATCATTATCTCCGATATCAGTATGCCCGGGTATTCAGGAATTGAGATCCTTAAACAAATAAAAGAGCATGCGCCCAATACGCCTGTATTGATGCTTAGCATGCATACTCCTGAGCAGTACGCTGTTCGTGCCATTAAGGCCGGCGCATCGGGTTATCTAACCAAAGAAAGTGCTCCCTATGAACTCGTGAAAGCAGTGCAGCAAATACTCAGTGGCAGAAAATATATTACAAGTGAAGTGGCAGAAGTGTTAGCGGGTTCCCTGGAGCAAAAAGACCAGCGTGCTCCGCATGAACAATTATCAGATCGTGAATTTGAAGTATTTAAGATGATTGTAATGGGTAAAAGTATCTCTGAAATTGGTGAAATACTGTCGCTGAACGTAAATACCATCAGTACTTACAGGGCAAGGATCATGGATAAAATGAAATTGCATAACAATGCCGATCTGGTTAAATATGCCATCCAGAATAACCTGGTCTAAGCCTTTTTACAAAATACCGGACTTTGTGTAGTGAAAAAACTACAATCATTTCACAGGTCGTGTTATTGCGACTCTTCGAAACAGGATGGTTCTTTGTATTGAAATCGAGCCTTCCCCCATATTGCCGGTTGTTTGTATTAAGTTCCACTATCCTTTTTTAAAATCCATTTCTGGTTGGTGATATGCCAACATAAACGTATTTATCCTGGAAGAACCTTGTAGTTAAATGCTACATGAGCTTTGTAGGGTCAACCCTGCAAAGCTCTTTAAAATTATTATTCTAATGATGGCATTATCCATTATGGTGGACAGCGCACTGAAAATATTATTGGTTGATGATTCTGAATTTATCCTTCAGCGTATTCAACATCTGCTGGAAGGAATGAAACAGGTAAAAGAAGTACGAACAGCAACAAGCGCCGAAGAGGCTGATGAATGGATTGACTCCTTTAATCCATCACTTATTTTCTTAGATATTAACCTGCCGGGCAAAAATGGATTACAGATGTTGAAAGAGATACGCAGTAAGACAACAATCGATCCTACCATTGTAATACTCACGAATAATACTTTATCTGGTTACAGAACAGAATGTATGCAGGCCGGCGCAGATTATTTTTTGGATAAGGCCAAAGATTTTTCCTCTATTCCCGATATCATCCAGCAAACTTCAGAGAAACTGGTTTCCAATTCAAGGTTTAATTAGTTCAGGAAGGATATTCTTAGATGCCCAAAGCAGTTTTTAAACGGGTGTATCCCGATTTACTTACAGGTAATCTTACACCAATGCTCAGTATGGCAAGATGCCCGTCTTTTTCATAAGGGTCGATCCTGCTGATGAGATGCACGTTTACCATGTATGACCTGTGTATGCGTATGAAATGAGCAGCATCCATTTTTTGTTCAAAGAATTGCATGGTTTTGTTTTTCAGAAAAACGCCTTCAGCCGTGTGTATTTTTACATAATCATCTGCCGCCTCAAAAT
>DPWF01000086.1 GCA_003526435.1 Chitinophagaceae bacterium
GCCACCATTAAGTCACTGCACAAAGATTACGACCTGTTTTATGTGCCGTTAAACGCACTGGATGAATTGCACCGTGATAAGAACAAAGGCTGCTTTGATCTTGTGCTTTCAGTATTTGGTTATCTCAACCAACATGTCCGGTTGCCTTTGCTATGTGAAAACGATTACCTGAGTGGATGCTATGAGGCAATAACGGAGTGGGCAACCAATGCAGACAATGAACTGGAAGAAGCAGAGTACAACCGCTATCGTACCGATTTAAAAGAAATGCATAAAAAGATCAGCATTCTTGAAAAAGCGGTGCTTAATTCTTCCCATTTGGCTGCAAAAAAAAGGCTGAATGCATTTAAACCCTTTGGCAATACTGAAAGAAGATTAAAGGTGGTTGCTCGGAAATTTTATTCGCTTTACCAAGAGTTCCCAAACAGAAGTTTTCACAAAAATATTCATTGTGAACACCTGGAAGAAGAGGAAGGTGAACGAGGATATCCTGATCATTATTTTAGCTTTTTCTGGGACGACCATTGCTGGATCCACGACCACCTGGTGGAATACGTGAATTGCGACTTGCAGGAACGCTTAGAATTTGAAGTACCGGTATCAGTTCAATATTTTGACAGGAAGCAAACTTCGGTTACGCACGCATTTCCATTTGAGAACAAATTACTCACCCTGATGGACGAACTCTGCGCCGTCTTATATCGTTTTAATTATGAAAAACATCACGACTGATTTTACAAACATGCACCATCCTTACAAGGGACTGGTAGTTTACCGATCGGTAGAAGAAGCACCGGATTATTATGTGGAAGCCTATGACTTCAACGATGCTGGAAAGATGGTCAACCCACATCCACTGTCCTTGCAGGAAAGCCGGCAACTGGCGGCCACCTTACAGACTTCGTCAGAATTATCGGATAGTTACCTGCAATGCCGTGAGTTAATGCCTGCTAAACTCTTGTACACGCGTCAGGGTACCAACGGATTTGCAATCTGGTACACGCCTGCCATAACGCATTTTTTAGCATTTACACCGGACTTAAAAATACCGGATGGCGAATACCCGGTACCACCGATGCTATGGAAAGCATCCCGCACCGGTGTAACTGTGTTTGCGCTTACGAAAAATGAAACGCCGACCTTAAAAACTACGCTTTTTAAGGCTCCATTTTTCAATGTACATGACGATGGTAATGTCTGTATGGGAACGGTGGATATCGATATTGACCCACATACCCACTTGGAAGCATTTATGAGCAAATGGGAAGAGTATTTTTTCAATTCCAGGTTCTCCCATGTCCTGGGTGGTAAAAGCCCGGTAAAAGGCAACATCATTCAGCTCTGGCAATCCCTGAAAGATTCGCGCAGAAAATTTCCTGTTAGTTGTCTTCTAAAACATTCACTCACCCTTAAAAAACTGATCGCATGATTGCCCAAAAAACTGTCGTGCATTTTACGGACAACTACCTGCTGAACCCCACTAATCCAGTAACGGTAAATCTTATTGGCGCGGGTGGAACCGGAAGCCA
Source organism: Chitinophagaceae bacterium (assembly GCA_003526435.1). Classification (GTDB taxonomy): domain Bacteria; phylum Bacteroidota; class Bacteroidia; order Chitinophagales; family Chitinophagaceae; genus Sediminibacterium. The sequence goes on from DPWF01000086.1 coordinate 1,530, forward strand.
GCTATTGACCGCACTGGCGCGGATGAGTCATTCACTGATCGCACTTGGTCACCCCGGTTTATACGTGCGGTTATTCGATGATGATGTGATAACAAAAGCCAACCTCGGTAGGCAGCTATTTTCTAAGGCTGAATTGGGGATGCACAAGTCCGCAGCTTTGATTGCGAGGGTCAACCGGTTCTTTGGCAGTAACTGGAAAAGTGTAGCCTCCAAATATGATTGGCTACCCAATCTGAAAGAGGAATTGTTTGCCAACATCACCATTTCCTGTGTCGATACAGTGAAGGCAAGGTTTACAATTGCTACTGTATTATCTAAACTGGAAAGGCAGAACAACGGCCCATATAAGCTCATTTACTGGATGGATTTTGGCAATGCGCAACAGACAGGACAGGTTATTTTTTCTACTGTATATCCGGTAAAGCAACCCGCTTCACAGATGTACGAAACAGTAAGCTCTTTGCCTACTGTAACCAAACTTTTCCGCAAACAATTGAACGACGTGCAAGAAGATGATCAGCCCAGTTGTTCGATGAGCGAAGCACTTGCCAAACAGGATCTGTTTATCAACACCTCTATAAGTGCTTTGGGTTCATCTCTTCTGTGGAATTTATTCAGGGAAGGAATGACATTTTACCGTGGCTTTTTCTTGAATTTAAAACAGTTCTCTTCTAATCCAATTCCCATCACTACTTCCAAAACCTAAGCCATGCAAAACCTATTATTCATGACCATGGAAGTCGATCCGAATGACCCGCCACAAGATGGACCATTTTATGTCATAGAACGGTTCCACGAACCGCAATTTGTTGTGGATGAAAAGGGTAATATAAAGTCCTTTGTTACTTACCCTGAAGCACTCGCAGAAGCAAGAGATTGCCAGAATGGCTATGTGATTGCTTTTTAGATTCTATAAGTTGTATTTAGCTTCACAATCGCCGATCTTTATTTACACTCACTTGCCTAAAATAAAGGCAAGCCGCGCAGGATATTTCTACCCTTTCTACATTTACATTGTAATTCCGATAGAACCTGAAAAAAGGTCGCCGGGTGTTTCCGCATGGTAGCCGACTTATCGCCGGCTGCAAGATGTACAAACGTAATACGTTTGGGATCATTTGACACTCACTCGGAACTCGTTCGTGTTGTGATTGACTGAAAACAAAAGTGATGGACAAGGAAAAACGAATGATTCGAAACAAGATCATTACACTTCGCATGAATGAGGATGAGTTTTCAACCCTGGTCAAAAACCGCCAAAAGACCACTGAGAAAACAAACAGTAATTACCCACGCAAACTTGCCCTTCACAAAGCCGTAACCGTCAAAACCAGAAACACATCAATGGATGAGCTTTCCGCAGAATTGATCATACTGCGAAAAGAAATCAATCACATCGGCCATAATTTGAACCAGGCAGTCCATAAGCTACATACGCTGGATAAAATCCCTGAATTCCGTGTCTGGGTTACAGTTTATGAAAAGACAAGGCAGGATGTTTTATCAGTGACAGTAAAACTTTGTACTGAAATTCAAAAATGGTCAGACCAATGGTTGCAAGGATAACATTCCCGGCTTCAATTAGTGAAACACTGAACTACAATGAACACAAAGTTCAAAAAGGGGTAGCCATCTGCGTTGCAGAAAACAATTTTTTATTACCGATCACAGCCATGAATTTTTACCATAAACTTGATTGGTTCAATCAAAGGAATAAATTGAATGAACGCGCCACTACAAAAACAATGCATGTGTCCCTGAATTTTTCGCCATCTGAAAATTTTCCAGTCGACAAGTTAAATTCA
>DPWF01000148.1 GCA_003526435.1 Chitinophagaceae bacterium
TATTTTCGCAGCCGTTTTAAAAAATTGATTATGAAAAGGTATATGAAGCCGTTATGGGCCCCTGTTTTAGTGATTGTATTGATTGTTGGTTCCGGATGGGGCTTCCTTGTTCACAGAACCATCCATCAACTGGCCATTTATGAGTTACCGGAGCCGGTAAGACCCTTCTTTTATAAAAACATGGCAAATCTTGTACAAAATGCCCCACGACCCGATCAGCGAAGAAATGAAGACAGTACGGAAGCCACTAAACATTTTATTGATTTTGAAATGTATGGCGACGATGCGGCTCATAAAATGCCCATGGACTGGCAAAAAGCCATCAAACAATATTCAAAAGACAGCCTGCTGAAATATGGGTATGTACCATACCATATTATATATATGCAGGGGAAACTGACCCAGGCTTTTAAAATGAAACATAAAGACAGCATCCTTTTTTACGCTGCCGATTTAGGACATTATATAGGAGATGCACATGTACCCCTGCATACTACCGTCAATTATGATGGCCAGTTAACCAACCAGAAGGGTTTACATAGCTTATGGGAATCGATGATTCCGGAGATTGAAATCGGGAACTATCATTTATATTCATCGCACCAGGCAGTCTATTTAAAAGATCCTGCCGCAGCTATCTGGAAAGTTGTTCGTACCAGTTTCGATATGGTGCCTGAAATGTTGGCAAAAGAAAAAGAAGTATCTAAAACATTTACTGAAGAACGCAAATACAGGGTACAAATAAGAAGAGGCGTAGAATCGAAAAGTTATACTTCCGAATTTGCCAAAGCATATGCTGCGTCATTAAAGACCAGTATTAATGACCGACTATTACAGGCGGCTGATATGATTGCAGATTTCTGGTACACAGCCTGGGTAAATGCAGGTAAACCAGACCTTAAAAGTATTGGTGGTGAGTTAACTGATTCAGAGAAAAAACAACTGGAAACAGAACTTTCCGCTTTCAAAAAGAATGAATTGATACAGCAACAATTGCTCTTATCAAAAAAACAAACATCTAATAGCAATAACTGATTATCTTTCCATAGTCCCAAAAATGGGTGAAAAAACGGTTGTGGGAGCACAACCGTTTTTTATTTTTAACCTTTAAACAAACTAATTGCAAATGAGTACACATTATGGTGGCCCAGTACCCTACCCCCTGGCACAAGAAGAATTAAATGAGTATTACGCGCTTTTTAGCAAGAGTCCGTATTACCGTGAATCTATCACGTACACCATCAGTGAATTGAATGCTTATCTGGATCGTGCCCGTATAGCACTTACTGAGATGGGTGTAGCAGATGTAGAACAACAATGTTTAACCTTATTACCCTGTATTAATAAGGCTGATCAGAAACTTGATGTATTACTGGTACCTTCTTATATGAGTACAGAGCCAAATGCAAACGGGATCTTCAAACATCAGTTTAAAAGAAGATTTGGACAAATGCAGGGGAATCCGGGTTCGCCAGATCCTGACAATCTTTTTAATGAAGTGCCTGAAGAAGACTTACTCGATGCGTATGATACAGGAAATGGAAATCCATAAATAAATTTCATGAAAATAATTAGTAATCACATTGTAGAGCTGCTGGCATTGCTGGCAGCTCTGTGGAACCTTAAACACATCAGGGGTACACGTTATTTTTATTTTATTCCTTTCCTTGCATTTACATTATTAGGGGAATTAGGAGGTACTTTTTTTTATATAAGCCACCCCGGTTATGTTACAGGCAATACACATATTTATCTCTGGGTTGTGGTATTTGGATTTATTTTTTTTGGTCACCAGTTTTACGAAATCTTTCAATCGAAAAAATTAAAATGGATTACGGCAGCAGGAATTACTGTATTGGTTAGCGCAATGGCCATTTGGTTTTGTTTTTGGCCGGTCTATACCCAATTGTATTATAACACTTATGTAATAGGAGGTTTTTTCCTCTGCTGTATATCCTGCGTTTATATGTACCAGCAATTTATTGTAAGTGATGATTATGAAGTGAACCTAATGCATGTTCCCGATTTCTGGCTGGTCATGGGCATCCTGTTATTTTATGTAGGCAATAGCATCACATTTGCTTTACACTATTTCCTGAAGGGTGAAAACATCCTGATATTCGGCATGAAACTCTACCACTTTTTTCCACGGGTTTTAAGTGTATTTTTATACGGCTTCATGATTGTAGCCCTATTCTTATGGAAAAAGTATCGAGAGAAGTACTTATCGGCATCATAACCGGAACTTTATTCATCTTATTATTCAGCATCGTAACAATGCTGATACTCATCAACTTTTTCAGGAGGAAAAAGAAAATGTTTTATGAAAAACAGGTAAGGGAAGCCCAGTTTCAGCAGGAGTTGTTGCAAACCCAACTCGAAATGCAGGACCACACTTTTAAAATTGTGAGCCAGGAAATTCATGACAATGTTGGACAGATATTAAGTCTCGCCAAAGTAAACCTGAATATACTGGCTATGGAAGGTTTCAAAGACCCGAAAATTACCAATGTAGCCGAACTGGTTGGTAAAGCCATTCGTGAATTAAGGGATCTGAGTGCTGGCTATTATGCCGATCGTCTCGCAGAAGAGGGCCTCATCATTGCCATTAAACACGAACTGCAACAATTGGAAAAAACAGGTCTGCTGTCTACTTCATTTCATTCAGAAACAGATCGCTTACCACTTGATAAAAGTAAAACCATCTTTCTGTACAGGATGGTACAGGAAATCTGTAATAATATCCTCAAACATGCCAACGCTACACAGGTTGATGTAAGCATTTTTAAGCAGGAGCACGATATCCGCATACAGATTAAAGACAATGGAAAGGGTTTTGATGAACTGAAAGAAAATTTCAAGCCCGGTATCGGACTCAGTAGCATACGCCAGCGTGCAGCCATGATTGGAGCTGATGCCCAGATACAAAGTGAAGCAGGTATTGGCACCACTATTAATTTAACATTTAAGTCAGAACCTCAATCATGATAAAAGTTGGCCTGGTAGATGATCATGTGATCCTCCGCAAAAGTTTAACGGTTCTCATCGGTATGCTGCAGGACTTTCATGTGATCCTGCAGGCAGGTAATGGAAAAGAATTGATTGATCAATTAAATGATGAACAATTACCCGACATCATACTCATGGATATTACTATGCCCGTGATGGATGGTGTAGAAACAACCAAATGGCTGAAACAACATTATCCCGGCATCAAAGTCATTGCACTGAGCATGATTAAAAATGACCTGATCGTAATACGTATGTTAAAAAACGGTGCGAGGGGTTATATTCTCAAAGATTGTGAACCGGAAGAATTACGACAGGCCATGCATGAAGTGTACACAAAGGGCTATTTCTATAATGAACTGGTTACACCCAAAATGAAAGGGAAAGGACTCGAAAAAGAAGAGCCCGCCAATAAAGTAATGATTAATGAAGGTGAATTAACTTTTCTGCGTTGGGCCTGTACAGAAAAAACATACAAAGAAATTGCAGATGAAATGGGTGTAAGTGCAAGAACCGTTGATGGTTACCGCGATGCACTGTTTCAAAAACTACAGGTAACCACCAGGGTCGGCCTTGCCATTTATGCCATCCGCCACGAACTCGTAACCTTATAACTCTTCCCTTTCTCCCCTTCTCCCTGTTAAAAGAAGTTCTGCATAAGTAGCTTTCGAAAAGGCTAAGTTTTTTTAAAGGGCAGTAAGCGATTTTCATTTCTACCTCCAAAAAATGGGTGTTTTTCACGTTGTGGGCGCAAAGCCATGATTCTACTTTTACATCATGAAGGGGCGTTCACAGCAGTAGTTCAACACTGTTAACGCATTGAGATAGCGGTCATGACCGGGGGGAATACTGGCCGTCTATCTCGTTCCTAAGTTTCTGTTTTTAATAGGTATTATAAGGTTTGACGGGAGATAATTCTTTATCTCCCTTTTTCTATGATACGATCGGCCACCCTTTCTCCATCCATGGCCGCACTTACAATACCACCAGCATACCCGGCTCCTTCCCCGCAAGGATATAAATTATGAAACTGAGGATGTGCAAGACTTACAGCATCTCTGGGTATCCTGACAGGAGATGATGTTCGGCTTTCTGTAGCTACTACAATGGCTTCATTGGTATAATAGCCACGCATTTTTTTACCAAAAGCATTAAACCCTCCCTGCAGACTTTTATATATAAAGTCAGGAAGCACCTCTATAAGCGACATTGAAGAAACACCTGGTAAATAACTACAGTCTGGTAATACCGAAGAATGTTTATTACTGCAAAAATCTACCATTCGCTGAGCAGGTGCTACAAAAGAGCCTCCACCAGCTTTGAAAGCTGTTTTTTCTACGGCTGATTGAAATTGCATCAATAACAATGGAGATGTTTTCCATTGTTCTGTTTGATCTGATATGGATGATTTCAACTGTGCAAGCAGGTCTTTTCTTTTTTCAAAAAACTGAACTGCATCGGCCTGTTCTACCTGTACTACCATACCACTATTGGCATAGGGGTTATTTCTTTTGTTGGGACTCCAGCCATTTACAACGAGTTCTTCGGGGTTGGTTGCCGCCGGGGCTATAATACCTCCGGGGCACATGCAAAAACTAAATACCCCTCTGTTGTTAACCTGCTCCACCAGGCCATAAGATGCAGGTGGTAATGCCTCATCTCTTAATACACAATGATACTGGATCGAATCAATGAGTTGCTGATGATGTTCGATACGTACACCCAGTGCAAAAGGTTTGGCTTCAATCTGAATCTGTTTATCGTGTAGTAATTGAAAAATATCGCGTGCTGAGTGACCAGTAGCAAGGATCACATCATCGGCCATCATCTCATCACCATCTGCTGTTTTTACGCCTTTGATGAATGAACCGGAAAGTACCAGGTCGGTTACTTTTTTCTCAAATAAAAAAATACCACCGCTGTTCCGTATCTGTTCACGCATGGCGGTAATAATCTGGGGTAATTTATTGGTTCCGATATGTGGATGCGCATCATACAAAACCGATTCATCGGCACCGAATTGATACAATAATTGCAGTATGCGATTGATGTCTCCTCTTTTGGTACTGCGTGTATATAATTTTCCATCACTATACGTACCTGCGCCTCCTTCACCAAAACAATAATTACTCTCCGGATTTACAATGCCTTCTTTGTTCAGTTGTGCCAGATCGCGTCTTCTTGCACGTACATCTTTGCCTCTCTCCAGTAAAATGGGTTGTACACCTTTTTCGATCAGCTTTAATGCGGCAAATAATCCGGCCGGGCCTGCTCCTACAATAATTACTTTATGCGTAGCTTTTGAAACATCCTGAAACTGAATGGTATCAGCCTCTCTTTGGATAAAAGGTTCTCCGATAAAAGCCCGGACAGTAAGATTGATCCATACCTGTTGTCTGCTTCTTGCATCAATGGATCGTTTGATGACATGAAAACCTGAAATATTTTTCAGGTCGGTACCTTTTGTGCCCGCAAGATAAGCACGTATTACTGCTTCATCATTTGCTTCTGCGGGTTTGAGTCTGAGTGATATTTGTTCTTGCATACTGTTAGGTATTTAACCTAAAAAGTTCTGGAGGTAAGAGTCCGCCCTTCCTGCGTCAGGGTGAC
>DPWF01000089.1:0-3599 GCA_003526435.1 Chitinophagaceae bacterium
ACCCAGGTCAACAATATCATAACCATTACAACCGAGTACCACCCCCACAATGTTTTTTCCGATATCATGAACATCGCCTTTAACGGTAGCTAATAAAATTTTAGCGGCACCGGCGGTTTCGGTATTAGCGGTACCGGCTGCAAGATGTGCCAGTCTTTTTTGTTCTTTTTCAGCTTCAATATATGGAGTGAGAACAGCAACACTCTTCTTCATCACACGTGCACTCTTTACCACTTGCGGAAGAAACATTTTACCGGCACCAAACAGGTCACCAACAATGTTCATTCCGTCCATTAGAGGCCCCTCAATTACATCGAGTGGTTGGGGATATTTTAAACGGGCTTCCTCTGTATCGGCTTCAATATAATCGGTAATGCCATTGATGAGTGAATGGGACAATCTTTTTTCAACAGGCTCATTGCGCCATGCTTCGTCTTTTATTTCTACTTTACCTTTTGCTTTTACTGTTTCAGCAAAAGCAATGAGTTTTTCGGTGGTTTCGTTATTGTCGTTGTTCCTGTTAAGTAATACGTCTTCACAAAGTTCACGCAACGTAGGTTCTATCTCATCGTACACTACGAGCTGACCAGCATTCACAATACCCATGTCCATACCCGCTTTGATAGCATGCAATAAAAATACAGAGTGAATGGCTTCTCTTACATGATCATTACCACGGAATGAAAAAGATACATTCGATACACCGCCACTTACTTTGGTGAGCGGCATCAGTCTTTTAATTTCTCTGGTGGCTTCAATAAAATCTACCGCGTAATTATTATGCTCTTCAATACCCGTGGCAACTGCGAAAATATTGGGATCGAAAATAATGTCCTGTGGAGGGAAGCCTACTTTTTCTGTGAGAATTTTATAGGCTCGGTGGCAGATTTCAATTTTTCTTTCTTTGGTATCGGCCTGTCCCACTTCGTCAAATGCCATTACAATAACGGCTGCGCCAAATGCTTTACAAATAAATGCCTGTTCAATAAATTTCTCTTCTCCTTCTTTCATGGAGATAGAGTTCACGATGCATTTACCCTGTACACATTTTAATCCCGCTTCAATGATTTCAAATTTGGAGCTGTCGATCATGATCGGAATACGCGCAATATCGGGTTCGCTCTGCAAAAGGTTGAGGAAAGTGGTCATGGCTTTAACGCCATCGAGCAGGGCATCGTCCATATTTACATCCAATACCTGGGCACCACTTTCTACTTGTTGACGCGCTACGGATAATGCTTCCTCATATTTGTTTTCACGAATAAGTCGGGCAAATTTTTTGGAGCCTGTTACATTGGTACGTTCACCAACATTTACAAAATTGGTTTCGGGGCGAACAACCAATGGTTCCAGTCCGGATAACCTGAGATAAGGCTTGATAGTAATGATATCGCTCATGTATATATCTTGAATTAGGCCAATGATGTTTCCACAACAGGAAGTGATCTTGGTGTAATTGTTTTAACGTGATCGGCAATATGTTTAATATGATCAGGCGTTGTTCCGCAACAGCCACCTACAATATTTACAAAACCCTGTTTAGCCCATTCTTCAATAAAATGAGCTGTTTCATGCGGGGCTTCATCATATTCACCCATGGCATTGGGTAATCCGGCATTGGGATAAGCAGATGTATAACAGGAGGCAATCTGGCTCAGTTCCTCAATATGCGACCGCATTTCAGCAGCTCCCAATGCACAATTCAATCCTACGCTTAAGGGTTCTGCATGCATAACTGAAGTATAAAATGCTTCGAGGGTTTGCCCACTAAGGGTTCTGCCCGATGCATCGGTAATGGTACCACTGATCATAATCGGCAATTCAGGCTTACCTGTTTCGCGGAAGAATTGTTTGGCAGCAAAAATGGCCCCCTTGGCATTGAGTGTATCAAAAATGGTTTCGATCAGCAGTATGTCAACACCGCCATCAACCAAGCCTTTGATTTGTTCTTTATAGGCTGTAACCACTTCATCAAAAGTAACTGCCCTGAACCCAGGGTTGTTTACATCCGGAGAAAGGCTGAGTGTTTTATTGAGTGGTCCAATGGCACCTGCAACATACTTTGGAGTAGTACCGGGGTTTTCGGCCATAAATTCTGTAACGGCGTCTTTGGCACATTTGGCAGCAGCTACGTTTAATTCGTATGCCAGCGCCTGCATATCGTAATCGGCCATGGCAATAGTGGTACTGCTGAATGTATTGGTTTCAATGATATCGGCACCCGCAGCCAGGTATTGCTTATGAATGCCTTTAATGATATCGGGCTGCGTAATGCATAAGAGGTCATTATTACCTTTTACATCGCAATGCCAGTCCTTAAATCTTTCTCCACGATAATCCTCTTCCGTGAGTTTATGACGCTGGATCATGGTACCCATGGCTCCGTCGATCACCAAAATTCTTTTTTCCAATTCTTTGCGAATATTCATACTACTTTCATTTAGACAATACAAATTGTCAGATTACGGATTGTTGCCAAACTAAAAACGTAGTGAGAATATATGAGATGTCTCTTGTACGTTTATTAGTTCGATTTTGCCCAGCCTTAGGCTGGGTGACAGGCCGAACAATAAACAAATCCGCCTGTGCAGGATGCAAAGATAGATAAAAACCAATAAAAAACCCCGGCAGTATGGCCGGGGTCGCTATTAGTGAAATAGTCTTTTATTTTTTCTTTCCGCCTAAGGTAAAAATGCGGGAAATATTGAAGCCATACCTGATATCGCCTTTACCCCATGAACCAAAGGTTTCATGAATAAATGTATGTTCATTCATACCAATTGAATTAGTGAAATGGAGCTGAAATACATGCCCTCCGGTTTGAATGTCTACACCAATCGACAAGGGATTATAAGTACCATCAAAACGTTGTGTCTGAACGAAGTATTCTGCATTAATGCTTACCCGTTTGCTTACTTTTTGGCGGGCCAGGAAACCTATGGAGAAAAGGTCTTGCGAGCCCCCGGTTAAAAAGAGTTTCCTGTTATAACGTGTATAAGTAGGAGATATCTGTAAAGAAGTGTGTTCATTGAATTTACGGGCAATCATTACCTGGGCTGTATAATACATCCTGTCTTTTGTTTTTACATTCAGTGTCGGATCAGCATAACGAACACCACGATAAGCCATGGCACCTAATAATGAAATGGTTACAGGCACGTTCTTTTCACCTGCCTGCTGGCGTAATACCCGATACTTCAAAAATGCATCGCCTTCTTTGTTGGTACCAGTTCGGCCAATACCGATCATCAGGTTATCTGATAAACCGAAATCGAAACCAATACGGGCCGATACAAAATCTAACCCAAAAAGGTTATAGAATCCCTGGTTCAACGGTGAAAAACGGTGGTTGATACGGAAATCCATACTCCCCTTACCGGTAATTTCAACGGTTTGTGTGGTTACCAGTCTTGTAGAATAGAATGTGTTTAATGTACGTTCGGTTTTGTTTTTATCCTCTGCGGCACTGGCGCTGTCCTGCATTTTAAACAGGTCTACTTGCTGTGCGGTAGAAAAAATAGTGGTGCAGGTCAGGCAAAAAAATGCCAGTGACCTTTTTAACAGGGTCTTCATACAGGTGTTTTATATTGATAAAATGA
>DPWF01000089.1:3614-8179 GCA_003526435.1 Chitinophagaceae bacterium
GCAGCTTATCTCAACATCTACTTTTTCAGTTACAGATGAAGCGTCGATCTTATAATCTTTGAGAATAATGGTAAATGAGCCACGTGCAACAGGTTTGCCTCCCTTGATCTCTACAATACCATTTACGGTTACATTTTTTGTTACACCATGCATGGTAAGGTCGCCTTTTACACTCACTTTATAACTACCGTCTTTGGTGAAATTCACGTCTTTCAGGTTCGCAATATTGCCTTTGAAATCGGCACGGGGGAATTTAGTGCTTTCAGCATACTGGTCGTTGAAATGTTCCTGCATTTCAGCCAGTTTGAATTTAAAACCTTTCATCAACAAGCTGAAGGTAAGCTGACCATTATCGGCTATTCTGCTGGTTACTTCATTGTTTACGGCTTTTACATCGCCATCAGTTGGCGATTCGAATGTGATTCTGCCATTGCGTGTACCAAAAATTTTTTGCGCCTCTGCCTGGTATCCAACGAATAAAAAGGTTAGGAGGACTGCTAAAATCTTAATCTGCTTCATAGTTATTATCCTTTCTTATTTTACTAATACGCCTTCATTGATGACTACGTTTGCATCAGGTATATAACCTGTACAAATGCCTTTAAATGTAATACTGTCACCCGCTTTTAAAGCGCCGGGATCGGTTTTAAATGTACAGTTGATTACAAAAAACGGATCATTGGTTTTAAAATCTACGACAATATTACCTTCCTGGTTTGTTGATACATTTACTACTTCTCCAGTAATTTGAATGGCTTTATCGAGATATAAGCTGTTAGCCTTTGTTTCATCTGTCGAAAATGCTTCAAATAATTGCTGCGCCGTTACCTGTATCCCTTTTTCTGCTGTTACATCACGGTGTTCTCTTGCGTAAACAAAATAAACCGTGAGACCTGCTGAAAGTGTAATGCCAATTAAACCCAACCACAAAAGGTTTTTCGCTTTGGGAAAATTAGCCAATATATAAACCAATAAGCCTAAAAATGGAAAGAGCGAAATGGCAATCAGCCATAAAATTTTTGTATTGTTCTCAAGGTCTGTCCGCTTGAACACCTGTATCAATGCCAAGATCAAAATGATGACCCAAATGATGCCTGTGCAAATCAACCCTGCAACAATACCCGCAAATTCCAATTCCATAATATTTCTTTTAGATGGATGAATACAACCTTGCCCTTCTTTTCAACTTTCTAAAGGTAGGAAAAGGACAGAGTCATATTCAATGTTTAAACTGCAATTTAAACAATCCCTCTGATACCAACAATTACGGATAACTGCCTCAAAGGTTGCTTAATCTTTAAAATTCTGTTATTTTACGTACTGTTGAACGGGCAGACGGTTGGCAATACTTCTTGCGAGGGTCATTTCATCGGCATATTCCAGCTCTCCGCCAAAAGCAATACCCCTGGCAATGGTGGTTACCCGGCAGGAGAGATGAGCCAGTTTTTTCTGGATATAGTAAATCGTAGTATCGCCCTGTATATTCGGATTGAGGGCAAATACCAGTTCTTCTGTTTCTTCCTTCTCTATTCTTGAAACCAGCGATTCAATACTCAACTGGTCAGGACCAATACCATCCAGCGGGGAAATGATGCCACCTAGTACATGGTAGGCGCCATTGAATTGTTGTGTGCTTTCAATGGCAATTACATCTCTGATATTTTCCACCACACAAATCATTTTCTGGTTGCGCATGGAGTTGGCACAGATAGAACAGATATCGCCATCGCTGATATTGTGACAGCGTTGACAGAATTTAATATCTCTCCGCATTCTTGCAATGGTCTCGCCAAAATGCTGTACATCATTCACATCCTGTTTGAGTAAATGCAGGACCAGTCGCAAAGCTGTTTTTTTACCAATACCCGGCAATTTGGCAAACTGCGCCACTGCATTTTCAAGTAAAGAGGATGGAAGCTGCATGGGACAAAGATAGCGACCCAGGGGTAAGTTTCAAGCTGCAAGCTACAAGCCTCAAGCTGTAAGTAGATTTATTCTACATCTGTAGCCTGTATCTTTATTCTTGTGGCTTGTAGTTTACCACTTATTGTAACGCAATCGTAACCTCATTATCCCAGTTGGCGCGGATGCTGAGTGTTCGGGGAATGCTGACTACGCGTTCGGGTTGTTGTTTTTTACCGGAAGAAAAATGGCCGGTATCCCATTTACCGTTTTTATTGCTGTCGTACAATATTCTCACATCATAAGCTCCCGGTTTGAACCTTTTGATGGTAAAATCATTGATGGTAATCGGCTAAGATGCCGCAAGCTCATCGTTTTTCACCAGTTGAATAACGGGATGCCGGGAAGTATCAAGGTTTGTGAATCTAAAACGAACCGTTCCATATTCTGTTTCTTTCCTGGACGTAATTGTTAATGTATCTGTTTTTGGGAGGGTGACAGCGTTGGTATCTGCAAATGCTTCTTTCTGAAGAATCAGTTTATATACCGTATTTTCTTTCCAGGGATAATCGATGACTAGTTTTTTTCGACTAGTATCAAGCTGAACAGTATAACCATTGATGGCTCTGTAGTTGGTATCGAGCAATTGTATTTTAGTAGTATCAACAGCAAATAATTTTCTGTTGAAAAATAATGGAAGATTTTCCATCAGGTCCTGCTGGCCATTATCCAGCACAGCCAGGTAGCGTAAACGTTTGTCGTTGCGCATCGACGGTGGTAGTGCTGCACCTGCATCGGTCGATGTTTTTATTGGTTTGGGCGATTGTATAAATGCAAACAATGTATCACCCGTTGCATTTCCATTTATCATTAACGGCCCATTACGGAATGCGAATAATTCAGTGCTGTCAAATATTTTATTATAACTACCCTTATTTACCACATAAGCAGCAAAACTGCCTGCAGGAAGATTCCTGAAGCTGAACTCGCCTTTCCCATTCAGCCTTGTATAAAATCGTGGCTGAAGTTTTTGAATGGCTGAATCAGCAAGGTCGCGATGAAGCACTACCCATAAAGTGCTGTCAATTTTACCAGTTTCAGCAACCATTACTTTTCCGGAGTAACTGTTATAATCTATGCTGGGTCCTGTGGAGAAGACATAACGGAAATTCCTGGCAATATTACTTTCATTTACATCCTGAATTGAATTACCAAAATCGATGGAATAAGTGGTATTAGGTTCCAATGAATCGCGGAAGCGGATGGTAACATTGCGTAGCTTATAATCGGCCGACGGCATTGTTTTGATTACGGGAGAATAGATAATGTTTTCAATGGCATTGTCCAACGTTACGAATTCATCGAATGTAAGAGTGATATTTTTCGTTTTTACATTTACAGCAGAATCCTTTGGTAAGGCCATTACCAACCGGGGAGGTAAACTGTCTCTGTCGCCTCCACTCGGCGGAACAATGTTGGCACATGAACTTGCCAGTGTTATCACCGATACGAGTATAACCAGTAACTGAATATATAATGTAAAATGCTTTTTTGCTTTCATGAATGCTGCAAACTTACAGGCTTTCCGTGGAGTGGCTAGCTGTTCTTCTTAAAAATCCTGTTAATCATGACCTTCCTCATCTGGTTCATGTAATGCCACAGCCATCTCATTGGTTTTTACAAACTGGCACCATCTACAGTCTTCTTTACCGCAACCGGTATAAAATTCCCGGGCCTGTATCTTGTTCCAAACGGTTTCTATCTGCTGGGTAACAGTGGTAATATCGCTTTCGGTAATTACCCTTTTTTCTTTCAAGTATCCCTTCTTTTTATCTGGTTCAATAAAATCGAACTCGGCACTTACGGCCTGCCAGCTTTTTGAAGGATAATTATCCACCAGTATTTTATAGAAAACCGCCTGTCTCCAGTAATCGCCACCATGGGGTTCTTTATCGTTGGGAGGGCTTAATTTTTTAATGCCTTTCTCTGCGTCACCTGTTTTATAGTCTACTACATTCACCTGTCTGCCGTCAAACTCCAGTTTATCCAGTTTACCTTTTAGTGGAATGCCTTTGATGATTACATGACGGATATTGGTTTCTATCGCCACAATCCTGTTCCATTCATTGATGTATCTATTGTAATATTCTATCAATACCTGTTCTCCCTGTTCCATCCTCCGTGCAAACTGTTCTTTGGTGAAATTTTCACGATGACGGTTCATATACCATTTAAAATCGGCCATGAATTCCTGGGTATCCGGAAAAGCCTGCTCACGCTGCTGCATTTTCTGGAACAGTGATTGCAGTGCATGGTGAACGGCTGATCCAAACTCGGTAGCTTCCGATTTACCCGATGGAACACGAACAAGGTTATTGAAATAAAACTGTAGCGGACATTTCAGGTAATTGTTTAATGCCGTAACGTTCATCACAAATTTGTCGAGTATCTGCGTAATGAAATCAGCTTCTATTTTTTCAATCTCGGGTCTTTGCTCTTTTTCAAGCGAAAGAATACTGAAATCGGCAATGGTATCTTCATCAAGACTGATGGCTGAATAAGGTAATTGGTGTTCTTCTCTTATTTCTGCGATAAACATGGATGGTTCTATTTCTTTCCCATCCTTATTTTTCCTGGCATAAGAAACGCATAACTGCTTAGCG
>DPWF01000089.1:8199-11541 GCA_003526435.1 Chitinophagaceae bacterium
TGATGGCTACATAAAATAATCTTCGTAACTCTTCTTCTTCATTGTGAGCAGGCTGCGAAGAAAAAATGGTATCGGGCATGCTGTAACCACCACCTAGTTTTCTTTTCTTCTCCCAGTTGGTTGAATTACAACCGGCGAGGAATACGTATTCATATTCGAGTCCTTTTGAACCATGCGCCGTCAAAAGATTTACAGCCTGATCGGTTCCGCCTACTCTTACCAATGGCAGTGCCAGGCTCTCTTTTTCCATCAGGTCAAAAATATTGATAAGCTGCTGCAGGTTGAGTAATGGATTGCGATGTGTTTCTTCTTTAATGAAATCGAATAAACCGGTCAGCAATTGTAAAAGCCAGTGTTTATCCGGACTTTGCATGATATGTGTTAATACACCCGCCTCACGAATCAGGTTTTCAAAGAGTTGCTGGAGGGTAGCATTGGGTACATCTTTAATCAGTTGTTCTATTGCCGATTGTGCTTTTTGAAGCCCCGGAATTTCTTTGCTGAATAAATCTGGTAATGGCCCCTGTAATTTTTCTGCAATAAGCTGACGGAGTGATGTTTTTTTATCGCCAAATCTTCTGTCGGCCACTTCGGCACTCAGCTTAGCGATTTCAATCGGCGGAATAGCAAACCAGTTATAATGTAGAATCTCAAATAACATTTCATCGCCACCAAAAGGAATATCATGTTCGGCAGCCAGGTACCTCAATACTTCTACAAGCTGTTTAGCCAATGGCTCCTGGAGAATATTTACATTACGTTTGCTGTAAACAGGGATACGCTTTTGCTGAAAATAACGCGCCAGCTCTTCGCCGTATCTATTCTCCCGATAAATAACACTGATATGCCCGGGCTGTACACCCTGTTTAATCAAAGACGCCACCTGCAGGGTAATATGAATCATTTCCTGTCGCGGATTTTCATACTCAAAAACCTGTGGTAATTCTTTTAACTGATTGAGTTGTGTGTTTGCAGCAATCAGCTCTTTATTTAATCCATCCAGTTTTTTTACCAGACGCTCATTGTTTCTTTCAATCAGTGTTTTAGCAATATCGAGTATGGGTTGTGTAGAGCGGTAGTTATTGGTTAGAATAACAGTATATAATGACTGACTGAACTGCTGGGCAAATGCTTCCATATTCTCCACATTGGCTCCCTGGAAACGATAGATGCTCTGATCATCATCACCTACTACAAATACATTGGGTGCTTCCCAGTAATTGATGAGTAATTTAATCAGTTCATTTTGCGTACCACTCGTATCCTGAAACTCATCTACTAAAATATACTGGTACTGTTCCTGGTAACGGGCCAGCAGGTTTTTATTATTGTTGAATGCGTCGATTACCCAATTGATCATATCATCAAAATCGTAGCGGTTTCTTTGACGCATCATTTGCTGAAAACGGGAGAATTCATCTACTGCAGCACGCAGCTTCTCCATTTTCTCTGTTTCTTCAGCAATCTTATTTTTTTTAAGGTCTCCTTTTTTATTGGGGCCGCTTGTTCGCTGGTAAATAAAATCAGGTCTGGTAGGTAACTCTGTCAGATAAATATCAATTCTTGATTTGATGTATTCAGCGGTCCATCCCTCTCTTTTCATGGTGCTGAACAATTGCTGCAGGTTGTTGATTTCATAATACACATCGCCTCTGTATCTTTTGAGGGGATGGTTTTTAGGAAAACCATCGATCAGCTCTTTCATCAGGGCGATTCTTTCAAGATCTGAAATGGGATCCATGGATGTTTTTTCAAACAGCGAAAGATTGTCCTGTATCACATCATTACAGAAAGCATGGAAAGTACAGATATTCACTTTGTAAGCATCAGGACCAATAAACCCCAGCAATCTTTTGCGCATGGCCACTACACCGGCATCGGTATAGGTAAGACAAAGAATATTTTCAGGCTGGGTATCGGTCTCGAGCCTCAGTTTACCAATTCTGGCACCCAGAATCTGTGTTTTACCGGTACCGGGCCCAGCAATCACCATAACGGGGCCTTCTAGTGTGTCAACCGCTTTTTGTTGCTGTTCGTTGAGTCCTTCGTATATCTTTTTGAATTGCGCCAGTTGCTGTTCACGGGTAATCATAGAATAAAGATAGAGTAAACAGAAGAACAGCAGAATGTCGAACATTTTAGTTGATATGCTGTTTATTAGCTAAAACAGCTTCATGTCGAAAGTCTATTCATTAAAAACCGTTCAACAAATACCCATATCATTGGCTGATGCCTGGAACTTTTTCAGCAGCCCGGAAAACCTGAAAGAAATTACACCCTCTAACCTGGGTTTTAATATTGTCAGTAAATACCATGGCGACCGCATGTATCAGGGACAGATCATTGAATATAAAGTAAGTCCTGTTCTCGGTATTCCATTGTATTGGATGACAGAGATTACACATGTATCCGATCATCAGTTTTTTGTGGATGAACAGCGTTTTGGTCCATATAGTCTCTGGCATCACCAGCATCATTTCAAAGCCATAGAAGGTGGAGTTGAAATGACTGACATTGTTCACTATAAACTACCGCTTTGGATATTGGGTGATATAGCAAATACAATTATGGTTCGCCGACAGCTTGAACAAATTTTTACATTCCGTTTTACCGCAGTTGAACAACGTTTTGGCAAGTGGCAGGTTGAGCAGGATAAAAAAATTGATTTCAGTTAATCAGTATAGCAACCTCAACGGACTCACATTATTGTCTGCATCTACCGAGGCCACGAGTATTTTTTTTCCTTTGGCTTCCGGATGTTTATTGAGATCGACAGTGGCAGTTTTATCGCCTACAATGAATTCAATCAATTGACTGTTGCCAAAATCAGGATCAGCTTTTCCTTCATTCATAAACACAGCGAAACCCTTGATTCTTTCTTCTCCCTTGTACACCAACCTGAAAGTATGTTCATTGGTTTTCTCTACCAATGGTTGTGGCGGAATGCTATTATCAAGCCAGAACATAGGTGGCACAAGGGCAGGATAGCGATAATAATTTTGTTGTAAACTGTCGTTCCAGCCATTGGGGTTTTTATTGAAAATGCTGCTGTTGTAATAAATACTGCCCTGTGTATTTTCGTAACTTCTCAATGCTTTGATCTGTTCGGGTATTTCGTTTCTGTTTTTCCACGCAGTATTCGATCCGGCGCGATAAATGCCATGCCCTATATACAGATGTCTCCCATAACTATGTTCATTCCACCAACGTAATAAAATATCATAACTGGCAAGCGGATGCCCCCTTTCCCAATAGAGTTGTGGTGCTATATAATCTATCCATCCTTTTTGTAACCAAAGTAATACATCGGCATATAATTCATCGTAGTTTGTAGGCCCAGAA
>DPWF01000376.1:0-3903 GCA_003526435.1 Chitinophagaceae bacterium
CTTGTGGCAGGCTCACTGGTAAAGCCAGCTTTAATAAATTCGTTCACGCCTTTTGGAAATTCACAACTCGACAGACTCACTTGTTGTACCATGTTGTAATCAACAATATTGATGACACATTCAGGTACTTCGAGTACATTTTCAAGTGTATGCTTGGTGGTATTATCCCGGCCCCTTCTTGCTGGTGAAAAAATAACAATGGGTGGATTGGATGAAAACAGGTTGAAAAAACTAAAAGGACTCAGGTTTACATTACCTTCTTTATCGATTGTACTGGCAAAACAAACAGGACGTGGGGCAATGGCATGTTGCAGCCACTGTTGCTTTTCCATTACAGGCAGTGTACTGATGTCGATTGTTTTCATTTGATGTATTTAATAAAACGACTCTGTTTTAACTCTCGTTCTCTCGTTCTCTCCTTCTCCCTGTTAAAAAACGCTCAGTATTAGTTAAGCTACTTTAAAAAGTATATAATTCCTTTAACAGAGAGAAGGGGAGAACAGGAGAAAACGCTGAGTCGTTCACAAAATTTATTCCCAGCTTGCCAATACAGTAACGCCGCCTTTTACCACCTGGTTCATACTCACATCTATTTTGGTACCAAGGGGCAATAAAATATCTACACGGCTACCAAATTTGATAAACCCATATTCATCACATTGTTTTACCTGCTGACCAACAGAGGTATAATTACAAATTCGTTTGGCCAGTGCACCGGCTATTTGCTTGTAAAGAATAGTACCATAATTATTTTTCACTGCTACACTCCATCTTTCATTTTCGGTAGACGATTTCGGATGCCATGCCACCAGGTATTTGCCTTTATGGTATTGATTGTATACCACTTCACCGCTCATGGGATTGCGGTTTACGTGCACATTGGCCGGACTCATAAAAATACTCACCTGTATTCTTTTGTCTTTGAAGTATTCCTCATCTACAATTTCTTCAATCACAACTACTTTTCCATCTGCAGGGCAGATGAGTTTTTTATCGTCGAGCGTATGTACACGATTGGGAATACGGAAGAAAGAAATCAGGAATAATAGAAGTCCTAGTGTAATTACAAAAATACTGATGGCCAACCAGGGAATTGATGCGCTAAAGAAAGTAAATGATGCAACATTCAGTACCCCGAAAATCAAAGCACTGATGCCAATCGTCTGGTAACCTTCACGATGAATGGTCATGAGTTTAGAATTAGGCAACAAAGGTAAACGAATGACGCAAAATTTCGCCCCTTTATTAACGGGTTAAAAACAGGAGTAACCACACATAAGGTGTGGCCAGTAATAATGAATCAAACCGGTCTAAAAAGCCCCCGTGTCCGGGCATAAAATTTCCGCTGTCTTTTACACCGGCCATTCTTTTCAGTTTACTTTCAAACAAATCTCCCAATGTACCCATTACAGCGGCGGTAATGGTAATAATAATCATTTGAATCATATCAAGCTCCAACCAGTAAACCGCAATAACCGTAACCACCACCACAGCCAGTATGGCACCACCTATTGTTCCTTCCCAGGTTTTTTTGGGCGAAATAGGTGAGAACGGCGTTTTACCTATAAATGATCCAACAATATAAGCCATGGTATCATTGATCCAGATAGTAGCAATGATAAGCATGGGTAGCAACCAGCCATCATTACCGGAGAATGTAGGCGAAGAGATTTCATTATACAGATCTGCCAGCAGACCCCATGACAGCGAGATATAAAGCAGTCCGCCAACTGTATAACCAATGATTTTCCAATCGGGCATGCGCCCTTTGATGAGTTTCAACAGTATAAGACCTGTTAATGAACCCAATAGTATCCAACCACCCACTTCATGCAGAAAAATATCTCCGATGCTGTACTGGTCGTCCGTCATCCAACACATAAAGCCCAATCCGGCAATGATGGCACCAGCCTGATGTATTGGCGAAATACCCAGGTACCGCGGATCAATTTTTCCGATCAACGATTTGTATTCTACCCAGCATCCAATATGTATCACCGAAAACAATAAAAGAAAGCTCCATTGATTCCACAATAATCCACCCAACATGACCAGCACAAATACAATGGCCGTTAAAGCACGGGTTCGAAAAGTTTGAAAATTAAAAGCCATGGTGTGAAGATAAGGAGAATGGTGAATGGTGAATAGTGAGTAGTCAGTAGTGAGTGGCATATGTCTTTACTCACTACTGACTACTCACTAATTTAATAACGCTTTATTAATCAGTTCGCTGGCTGCCAGTTGCAGGTGAACCGGAACAAAAATCTGGATATCACCAAACATGGGATAGCTGCTGTCCTGCTTATTCAGTATTTGTACAGGTATCTGGTTTTCTTCCAGCATACCCTTTATAATGGCTGCTTCAGCATAAACGCGGGTGGAGAATATTTTTTGCCAGTTACTCATGACCGCTTACAGACTCTGATGATATAATGGGTGACGGTATCGCAGGTTTTTGTTTGTACAATTGTTTAAAGAGCAGTATCAGCAATGCGAGTCCGATAAGCCCCCACCAAACCGGCATGGTTTCATCCATTGCTTCTTCTACAGATTTACCCTGAGATTGTACGATATACAATTGTGCAACAATAAATGCATTGTTCAGAAAATGCTGCAATATGCTTAACCAAAGATTATTGGTATAGTAAAAAATGAGCCCTAATATCATTCCAAGGGCTATACGTGGCAGAAACCCGAAATAAGAAAAATGTATGGCGCTGAATAAAATACTGGTGATGATGATGCCCACCCATGCATTTTTTGTCCATTGAATAAATATTTGCTGAAAAGCTCCCCGAAACAATACTTCTTCAAAAATAGCGGGTGCAAGTGCCATCACCAATATGGCCAATATAAAATCACCTGCATTTTTCATATATGCCATGTTTAGCATGACGTCTTTATAGGTTTGTTCGAGTTCTTTTGCTTTTTTGAGCCATTCTTCAGACAAGGGGATATCCTGGTTCAACATTCCCAAAGCACCGCTTAAAATCATTCCGGCAAACGTTATCAGTATAACCAGCACTACTTGTTTACCAGTTAATTTCAGGTTAAAACCCAGATAGTTAAGTGGGGGCCTACGGTTGACAATTTTTGCAAATACAACTGCAGGAATAAAAAAGGCCAATAATGTTGCTACCGTGTTCAATAACCTGGAAATATTGGCATTTTCAGGTTTATTCATGGCATCCGGCACTTTTAAAAAAGGAACATCCAGCATACTGGCACCCAATCCTGCCATTACCAATGACCCTATAATCATACCTACACCTACCAGTCCGATTAATAATAAAAACTGGACCGGGTAACTAATCTCTGCCTTCTGATTCATGTGGTTGAAGAATAAGCTTGTAAATTTGCAGCCTGTTCGGGCCGATGTCTAAGATAAGGGTATCGGGTCATATATTAAATCCCGGTTAACCGGGTAAATAACCTTCTGTATATCAAGACAGGTTTCGGATATGAACAGCTCCGACAAAGAAACAGAGAAAAGAATAGAATGTTGCGTCATGGTAAAGATTGATACGATAGAACTCCCCGATTTCCCGCTTTTGCTCGCTCCCATGGAAGATGTGAGTGATCCGCCATTCCGTATAGTGTGTAAAGAAAACGGGGCCGACCTGATGTACACCGAATTCATCAGTAGTGAAGGCCTGATACGTGATGCCATTAAAAGCAGGAGAAAACTCGACATATTCGATTACGAGCGCCCTATTGGTATCCAGATTTTCGGAGGAGATGAAGAAAGTCTGGCCATGGCCGCTAAAATTGTAGACGTTACCAATCCTGATCTATTAGACATTAATTTCGGTTGCCCGGTAAAAAAAGTTGCCGGCAAAGGTGCGGGTGCCGGGGTATTGAAAGATCTTGACCTGATGGTAAGACTTACCGATGCCGTTGTGT
>DPWF01000376.1:3909-15983 GCA_003526435.1 Chitinophagaceae bacterium
ACACGCTTACCCGTAACCGTTAAAACAAGACTGGGCTGGGATGATAACAGCAAGAATATTGAAGAAGTAGCAGAACGATTACAGGACGTGGGTATTAAAGCATTAAGCATACATGGCCGTACCCGCGCACAAATGTATAAGGGAGAAGCCGACTGGACACTGATTGCCAAAGTAAAAAACAATCCACGTATTACGATCCCCATTTTTGGCAACGGTGATATCGATAGTCCGCAGAAAGCGCTGGCTTATAAAAACAGATATGGTGTAGATGGTATCATGATTGGCCGTGCCGCTATCGGGTATCCATGGATTTTCCGTGAGATTAAACATTTTGTACAGACAGGTGAGCTGCTGGCTCCTCCAACTGTAGAAGAAAGGGTGAATGTATGCCGCCAGCACCTGCGTAAATCTATTGAATGGAAAGGGCCCATTGTTGGTATCAATGAAATGCGCAGGCATTATGCCAATTACCTGAAAGGTTTACCCGGTATAAAAGATTATCGCAACAGGTTGGTTACCTTAAAAACCATGGAAGAAGTGGAAGGGGTATTGGATGAAGTAGCGGTTAACTACAAAGATTTTGTGATGGAGCGGCAGGCAATTGAATTGGTGAATTACCATGAAAACTGCCCGTTATAACTAATCTGTGAATCTGTGGCTATTCTTTGTCACAGATTATGGTCTCACATATTTTATCAGAGATTGATCCATCGGCGAAATCCCTTGTGGGAAAAAAGCTTCCAGCACCCCATTTTCATTCACGATATACTTACAGAAATTCCAGGTAGGCTCCTGCGCATTCCAGCCATTCAACGAAGCATTACTTAACCATTGAAATACCGGATTCTGTTCTGGTCCTTTAATCACACTACTTTTTTTTGCCAGCAAAAAAGTAACGCCGTAATTTACTTTACAGAACTCCGCAATGGCAGCATCATCACGCTGTTCCTGTTGTTTAAAATCATTGGCAGGAAAACCAATGATCACAAGCCCCTTGTCTTTGTATAGTTTGTATAAGGTTTCCAATTCAGCATACTGACCCGTGTATCCACAATCGCTTGCAGTATTCACCAGCATCAGTTTCTTTCCCTTTAGTGTTTCCAGAGAAAGCGTGGTGCCATTATTAAGTGTAACCTGTAACTCGTAAAAAGAACTGGTAGGTTGCATTTGTTTTTTGTTGATGACTCCTTTTGAAGATCCGCCAAATAATTTACCCGGCAACATGATAACGGGATAAAAGGTTTTTAACAGTGATTGTCGCCAGGTCATATCTTTTCTTTTAAGTAATAAAGCTACCATCAGTATAACAAGAAATGCAATGATTAGTTTTCGTATGATCAGGTGTTTTTTCATGTTATATCTGCTGCTACTATATAAATTTTTTAAACAGTTTCAGCTTTCCTTTGAAAGGCGGGTATTTCATGGCCGGATCGAACCAGGTAGGTGTTTTTAAAACCGCTTTCTCATGACTAAATGTATCAAAAGAATATTTACCATGGTATCTGCCTGTTCCGCTAAACCCTCTGCCGCCAAAAGGTAAATGATGATTGGTTACATGCCAGCTCGCATTGTTAATACAAGCTGCTCCTGACGGTACCATTTCCTCCCATTGTTTAGCTTCTTTATTATTTGAAGAAAAAACATAAAAAGCAAGCGGGTTCGGGTTTTTGTTAATAATCGCCAATGCCTCTTCCGTTGTCTGGTAACCAATTATCGGTAATATGGGGCCAAAAATTTCTTCCTGCATGATAGCACTGTCTGCAACTATATTGTCGAGCAGTGTTGGTGATATATATAAACGACTGATATCATGAGCGCCCCCATGAATAACGGTTCCATTATTCAGGTATGATAACAGGCGATTGAACTGTTTTTCATTAATTATTTTCCCATACTCATCACTATCGACTGGCTGCTCTGTAAAAAACCGGATGATTTTTTTCTTCATCGCATCAACCAGTTGTTCTTTAACCGATGCATGAACCAGTATATAATCGGGCGCCACACACATTTGCCCTGCATTTGAAAATTTGGTAATTACAATACGATTGGCAGCTACATTGATATTAGCTTCAGCAGTAACCACACAGGGACTTTTACCACCCAGTTCCAGCGTAACAGGTACCAGTCTTTCTGCCGCCATTTTATATATGATCTTACCAACCGATGTACTACCCGTATAAAAAATATGGTCAAAGGAAAAATGATTCATCATGGCCGGAATTACATCGGCGCCCTCTCCAGGCACATACAACACATACTCTTTGGGAAAAACAGCTTCCACTATTTTCTGCATTACTGCTGCTGTTGCCGGGGC
This sequence comes from Chitinophagaceae bacterium, assembly GCA_003526435.1. Taxonomy (GTDB): domain Bacteria; phylum Bacteroidota; class Bacteroidia; order Chitinophagales; family Chitinophagaceae; genus Sediminibacterium. The sequence goes on from DPWF01000376.1 coordinate 6,227, forward strand.
AAATTCACTGGGTTTCAATACTACACAATTACCTGCTGCTATGGCACCCACCAATGGCATTAAAAGTAGTTGCATGGGATAATTCCACGGGCCAATAATCAACACCACACCCAATGGTTCTTTCACGATATAACTGCTGCTGGGCAGGTTTAACAGGTTAGTGCTTTTCTTTTCAGGTTCCATCCATGCGCTCAACCATTTGAGCGTATGATTGATTTCATTCAGTAAAAAACCATTTTCGGTAATCCATGCTTCCTCCGGACTTTTTTTCAAATCGGTATAAAGCGCATTGTAAATTTGCTGCTCCTGGTCAATGATTACTTTTTTCAATGCCAGTAATTGCTGTTTACGAAAAGCATAACTACGGGTGGCACCTGAGGAAAAATAAGTGCGCATATTGTTTAAAGAAGTAAGCAGGTCGTTCGACATACTTACAAGTTAAGTAAATCAATAAAAGCCGCAAGATTCTTTTTCAATAAATTGCAGTTCTGTTTCAGTTTTACAACTGAAGCTGTTCTCCTCACAAACTATAAAATATATCATATGGAATACAGAAGAATGGGTCGTACCGGTTTGCAGTTAAGTGTTTTGAGTTATGGAAGCTGGGTTACATTTCACAAACAAATTGATGACAGCATTGCAGATGAACTGATGGGACTGGCATATGACAGCGGTATTAATTTTTTCGACAATGCAGAAGCCTATGCATTGGGTGAGAGTGAAAAAATGATGGGGCGTATCCTGAAAAAGAAAAACTGGGATCGTACTTCTTATACCGTTTCTTCCAAAGCATATTTTGGATGGAGGGGCAAAGAAAACAAACCCAACCAGACCGGACTCAGCCGTAAACATCTCATGGAAGCCTGTCATGAAGCGCTACAGCGTTTACAACTCGATTATCTTGATCTGTATTTCTGTCATCGCCCCGATACCAATGTACCCATAGAAGAAGTGGTTTCGACCATGCACAACCTCATACAGCAGGGTAAAATTTTATACTGGGGTACCAGCCAGTGGAGTGGTGCTGAAATTATGGAAGCACACCGGGTGGCACATCAATATGGTTTGATCGGCCCCTCAGTAGAGCAACCACAGTACAATATGTTCGAGCGTTTTAAAATGGAGCAGGATTATTTACCTGTATTTAAAAATGCAGGATTGGGTACTACCATCTGGAGTCCATTGGCTGCAGGCTTCTTAACAGGAAAATACAATAATGGTATTCCCGCAGATTCTAGGCTCGCTATAGAAGGTTTCGACTGGCTTAAAGACCGCTGGGTTCAGGATGCCAAAATTGAGAAAGCCAAAAAACTGGTAGTACTGGCACAGGAAATGAATGTAAGTCTGGCAGAACTGGCCATTGCCTGGACCATCAAAAATCCGAATGTAACCACAGCGATCCTTGGGGCCACTAAAAAACAGCAACTGGAAGAAAACCTTAAAGCATTACAGGTATTACCATTGCTTACTGATAGCATCATGGAAAAAATTGAAGCCATACTTCAAAACAAACCTACGCTGGATTTAGCCTAAATAACTGAAAAGCATATAGTTACAAGCGGTGAATTGCCTAAGATTCACCGCTTTTTTATTGACGGATATTTGTCGCAAGAAAAAAGTTATACCTTATTTCCAACCTTTTTAACCTGTAATACTCTTAATACCGGAACTATTCATTGGAACAGGAAACTACCATACAAACGGCTGTTGTGAGAAAAGCCTGCCTGGGAGATCAAACATCACAGGCCTGGCTGTACCGGCAATATAGTAAGGCGATGTTCAATATCTGCACCCGTATGACGGGTAACCTCAGCGATGCAGAAGACCTGTTACAGGAATCATTTATGATTGCGTTCCGCAACCTGAAACAACTCAAAGAACCCGCCCAGTTTGGTGGATGGCTGAAACGGATAGTAGTAAATGAATGCATCCGCTTCTGCAAAAAGAATACTTACTGGACATCATGGGACGAACAATGGGATGAAACACTAAGCAACGAAGAACCTGAATGGTGGCAAACGGTAGATATTAAAATGGTACATCAGGAAATCAAAAGCTTACCTGATGGATGCCGGCAGGTTTTTAATCTTTATGTACTGGAAGATTACAGTCACAAAGACATTGCATCTCATCTCGGTATTTCAGAATCAACGAGTAAGAGTCAATATCACCGGGCCAGACAATTATTAAAAGAAAGAATCATTAAACAAATACAGGTACATGGATGAATTAAAAAAATACCTGCAACAGAACCGCGAAGCACTGGATAGCGATGAACCATCACCAATGGTTTGGGAGCGTATTCAGGTACAGCAACCGGTGAAAAAAACAGCCATCGTGGTAACCATTACCCGTTGGGCAGTAGCAGCCTGTGTGCTGGTGCTTGCTGGCATCGGAACCTGGAGTCTTTTGAAAGAAGACGAGGGCAAGACACAGGAGATTTTACAAGGATCTATGGCTACTGTAGAGCCCAAACAACAGGAAATAAAACAACCGGCTGAATCAATAAATCCAGTTCTTGAAATCGGTACAGAAAAAAGTAAAGTATTGGCATCTGTTATACCAGAAAAGAAAATAGTTGCTGCACAAAAAGCAATTCCTGAACGTGCCGATCTGATAGCCTTACAAAATGTAGAAAACAGTTTTAAACAGGTCATCAACCTGCAACGCAATAAAGTAGGCAGCATTCCTATGTATGCTGAATCGGCAGAATATTTTACAGATTTTAAAATACAGATCAGGCAACTCGAAAAAGATGAAAAAGCAGTAAAAGCAGAAATCGTAAAACGCGGTCTTACTGATGACTTACTGGATCAACTGATCAATCTTTACAAGATAAAACTCACCACCCTCAAACAATTACAAACCGAAATGAATAAAATCAACAACCGTGCTAAACAGATACGTCGACCGGTTGACAGTGTTAAAACTTATTTCATCAACATCTAAATACCCTTCATATGCGATTCACTACTATTAAAATTACCGGTTCTATAATGAGTTGGTTATTAGTTGCCACTGGTTTGGCACAGAATACAACCATCATTAACGGTCAAGGTAACTTTCAGGCCACAACCATAAAGTCTTCGGCTCCTGTTGAATTTATATCCTCACAAAATGCTTATTCTTTCGAGGCCAATAATATTAAACAGGAAGACCTGAAATCAAAAGAAATAAGTCAGGAAATAAATATGCCAAAAAGTGGAGAAATTTATATTGAAAANNTAAACCTGGGATCAGCCAAAAGTGAAAGTTGTTACTACTGCTTATTTTGAAAAAGAAAGCACACTTACCGATGCAGAATGGTTTGAAAGAATGGGCATCAGCCTGAAAACACTCGGCACATCCGTTAAAATAAAATCGAACAATTCAAGAATGGGTTCTGGTTATAGTTTTTCCAGCACGTCTCGTTATTCTCTTGAACCGGTAGTTGTAAACGGTTTCCCAACAAAAGTTTCTACACTCTCTACCAACAATGCGAAAGCGCAGAAAAGAATGCTCACCATTTATGTTCCTGCCGGAAGCAAAATGGATATTGAAACCAAATTTTCCGATGTACAGTTACCCTCAGGAATTGGTGATGTACTATTAGATATTACCAATGGTAATCTGGAAGCAGAAAACCTGAATAAACTGCGCCTGCGTTCTAAATATTCCAATGCCAATGTACGTGATATTAAAGAGGCAGAAATTGAATTCTCAAATGGCCGTTTCAGCGCCAATAATATCGACGACCTTGATATTGAGAGTAAATATGCCACAATAGAAATGGCTTCAGCCAAAAAAATTAAAATGATCAGTACCAACGATGAGTTTGAGGTTGAAGATGTAACCGATATTACCGGTCGCAAAAACTATGGCAACCTCCGTATTACCCGTTTATCAGGTTCGCTGGAACTGGATGGCAGCAATGCAGACATTAAAGTGAGAAATGTAGGCAGTAATGTAAAACTCATTAAAGTGGATAATCGTTATGCCGATATCCGCATACCACTTCGTGATACAAAAAACTATTCTGTTGAATTCCTCGGCAGTTATAGCACTGTATATGCTGATTTTGAGAAAAAACCTGTTGAAGTAACAGAAGCTGATATAACAGCACTTTCAAAAAACACCACTTCAGGAAACCTGAATAGCACGCCTCTCGCTATAACCACAAAACCTTCCCAGGGAACAGTTAGTACAGGTGCCGTTTCCGGTACAGCCCCTGCACAGAGCAGTCACATGACTGTTACAGGAAAAATTACTGCGGCCACTGTACCCGGAACATTATTGCTTAACCGTAGTGGATCAAGTACGCCTGTAAAATTCACCGGAACAGGTGGTGATGGCAAAGGAATTAAGATCGATATGAAATGCCAGAACTGTACTGTAGATTTCAAATAACCAATCACGCCCTATATATACCCCTGAAGAGCGGCCACTTGCCGGCCGCTCTTCTACTTTTAACGATGGCTTGTTTCTTCATGTGCATTATATATCTCACACAGCCGATTTTCTCATGTTGTTAACGATCGGTTCGTGCCCCGTTTCTACGGGGCACTTGCTTTTGGAACGAAATACCATGGGTCATAGATCATGAACCATGGTCATAATTCACTTATCTTAGCGTTCAGAATTTTCTCCCATGACAGAGCTCTATACCATTGTATGGATCATTGCCTCACTTATACTGATCGGTTTTTTTGCCGGTTATGAAATTGCTTTTGTAAGCGCCAACCGGCTCAGTATTGAGTTAAAGAAAAAACAGGGTAAACAGAGCGGATTGATTTTATCTGATTTTGTAGAAAATCCTGCCAAGTTTATTGGTACCTGCCTGATTGGCCTGAATACCGTTTTGGTTGTTTATGGTTTATTATTTGATGAGTTTCTGAAAGGTGTTGCCTGGAACCCGCTGAATGTTAAAAACGAATACCTGAAGCTTATCATCGATACCATCATTTCTGCTGTTGTAGTATTGATTTTTGGTGAGTTTATTCCCAAAGCCATATTCAGGGCACGAAACGACAGCTTACTGAGTTTCTTTGCTCCAGTGGCAAAATTCTTCCACACTATTTTTGAGCCTCTTACCAACTTATTTGTAAACCTCTCTCAATGGATACTGAAATATATTTTCAATGTTCGTGTAAACGATAAAACAGAAGCCTTTACCAAAGTTGATCTTGAGCACTTCTTTCAACAGACAAAAGAACAGGATGAAGACAGCCAGGAACTAAATACAGAACTATTTGAAAATGCATTAAGTCTGCCCACCATCAAAATAAGGCAATGTCTCGTACCCAGAACAGAAATTGAAGGAGTTGATAAAGACATTTCTATTGAAGATCTCCGCCAGCGTTTTGTACAAACGAAACTCAGTAAACTGTTGATCTTTGATGAAAATATCGACAATATTCTGGGTTATGTACACCAGACCGACCTGTTCAAAAAACCATCATCTATTCAGCAGGTATTGCACCCTATACTGGCTGTACCGGAAAGTATGAGTGCTGCAGACCTGATCAATAAATTCACCAAGGAAAGAAAAAGTATTGCATGGGTGGTTGATGAATTTGGTGGCACAGCAGGTATTGTAACGATGGAAGATCTGCTCGAAGAAATCTTCGGTGAAATTCATGATGAATATGATGTAGAAGAATTTGTAGAGAAACAACTGGCAGAAGATGAGTTTATTTTCAGCGGCCGTCTGGAGCTTGACTATCTCAAAGAAAAATACAACCTCGAATTTCCGGAGAATGATTCTGAAACACTGAGTGGTTATATCATTCAGAAACATGAATCTATTCCAACACAAAAAGAAACCATTATTATTGACGATTACCGTTTCGACATCCTCAGTGTAAGCGAAACAAGGATCGATACAGTAAAAATGAAAATATTACGCTGATGCAACAACGCGCCTACCTGGCCATCAGTTTTTCGCTTCGTACTTCACTTGACCCCGTTGTAAAAACCCTTGAACAGGTTTTGGCAAACCATGGCATTGAGCTGTTTGTTTTTGTAGACCATTACCGGTTTTCTCCCGATCAGGAAAAAGAAATGATGCACCAGGCTTTTCTTGAAATTGATCGTTGCAGATTATTGATTGCAGAATGTACTGAAAAAGCCATTGGTGTTGGAATTGAAGCGGGTTATGCATTAGGGAGAGGTAAAGAGGTATGGTATGTGCGTCCGCAAACAGCCGCTCACTCAACTACACTTGCCGGAGCAGCACATAAAAGCATTATTTACCAGCATATAGAGGACCTGGCAGGTCAAATAAAAAAAGAATTACATGCGATGATCTGAAAAGACCGTCTTTCGTGTTACTCTTCCCCCTAACTTTGCCCACTCCTAAAGCAGTTGACGGGCATGGGCTTATTTAACAGAAACAATGGAACAGAACAGGCAGAGATGAGTTTTATAGACCATCTTGAGGAACTGAGAAAACATATCATTCGTTCCATACTGGCCATTCTGATTTTTGGTATCGTCATTTTTATTTACCGCGACTGGGTTTTTGACTATATCATCACAGGCCCTATTCATGCAGATTTTATCAGTTACCGTGCGCTTTGCGATTTTAGTCGCTGGGCTCATCTGGGCGATGTTCTTTGCATGCCACCCGTTAAAGTGGATATGCAAACCACCACTTTCGCAGGTCAGTTCCTGAGCAGTATTACCATGTCGCTCGTTGGGGGCATCATCATTGCCTTCCCTTATATTTTCTGGGAATTCTGGCGCTTTATAAAACCGGCCCTCAAAGAGAAAGAATTAAAAAATACCCGTTTTATCATTTTCTGGGTTTCTTTCTTTTTCTTCTGTGGTGCTGCTTTTGGCTATTTTTTATTGGGTCCTTTTACATTTAACTTTCTGGCCGGTTTTCAGCTCGGCACCAAAGGTGTACTGGTAACACGCCCTACACTTACAGACTATCTCGATAACCTTACCAATCTTATTCTTGGTTGTGGTATTGCTTTTGAATTACCCGTACTTGCCTACCTGCTTACCAAAATAGGATTGATTTCTCCTTCCTATTTACGCAGAACCAGGAAATATGCCGTGGTGATCATACTGATTGCCGCAGCTATTATTACGCCAAGCCCCGACTGGATGAGCCAGTTGATTGTATTCCTGCCACTGTTCTTCTTATATGAACTGAGTATCATTATTTCAGCCAGGGTATCAAAAGAACAGGAAAGAAGAGATCAGGAAGAATGGAGCTAAATACTAGAAGCCTGTTTAAATTTTTACCCCCTACTGTTGTTTAGCTGTGAGCAGCGAGTTAATAATATTAACCTTAAGTATAATTACAAAGGCTCGCGGCTCATAGCCCGTAGCTCACAGCCATTACTTAGCCACATAATTTTAAAATCACCTGGTCCGTTTATATATTTTTTATACAGCTCTTGGTCTAATCCTTTAATTTCATCCCTCAATTCACACACATGAATTATGTTTTTGATGCGTCGAAACCCATTGCCATTGGCTCAGACCATGCTGGTTTTGAGTACAAGGAAGCCATAAAAAACTGGCTGATTGGCAAAGGTTTTACAGTGAAAGATTTTGGCGCACCCTCTCTGGATTCTGTAGACTATCCCGATTTTGCTCACCCCACTGCCAGCAGNNCAGAAAAAGGGGAAACAGCTTTTGGTATCCTGTTCTGTGGGAGTGCCAATGGTGTGGCCATTACAGCCAACAAACACCAACAGGTGCGTGCGGGACTTGCCTGGCAAAATGATGTAGCTTCGCTCATTCGCTTACACAATGATGCCAATATTATTTGTATTCCGGCCAGGTTTGTAGCGTTGGCGCTGGCACAGCAGATGATTGAAGTTTTTATGAGTACCGCTTTTGAAGGCGGTCGTCATGCAACACGTGTTGGAAAAATTGCTTGTTCATAATCTTAAAACACCACTAATAACTATGCGAATTATTGTACTATCTGCATTCCTGTTGTCTGCGACAATGGGTATCGCACAAAAAGGTGATCCGGCTACCTATGCCAAAACCATCACCATGGGCGATCTGAAAAAACACCTCACCATTGTTGCCGGACCAGAAATGGAAGGTCGCGAAACAGCTATGGAAGGACAGCGTAAAGCAGCCGCTTACCTGGAAGCCGAGTATAAAAGAATGGGGTTGAAACCCGGCAACGGAAACAGCTACCAGGCAACCTTCCCTTTATACCAGGTTGAACTGGCAAGCAGTAAACTCTCTGTAAATGGTCGTCCGTTTGCAGCCGATAAAGATTATGCAGCCTCTGTATCAATGATTGCCAACGGTACCAATACCTATTCTGAAGTTGTATTCGTAGGTTACGGTATGAGCGACTCAAGCCGTAACGATTACGCTAACCTCGATGTGAAAGGAAAAATAGTTTTGGTACTGGAAGGTACACCCGGAAGCACGGGTCCTGTTAGCCCAAGAGGTGCCGGATCTTTATTTGGTAAAATGACTACAGCTAGAACAAAAGGAGCTGCGGGAGTACTGGTTGTATCAAAAAGTTTCCCGAGAACAACACCCAGCCAGACAAAAGGTGGAATGTCATTAACAAAACCAACTACTGAACCTGCCGCAGGTATTACCATTTCTGAAGAAGTTGCAACCGGCTTACTGGGGCGCACTTCAAAAATGACCATCGATCAAATGGCACAGTTGAATAAAGGTGTTTATCGCTCAGAATTAAAAATCACTGCCGACAAAAAAGTAAACGAACTGGAAAGCAGTAACGTAATTGCTGTGTTACCTGGTACAGATAAAGCCGATGAATATGTTTTCATCACCAGCCACTACGATCATGAAGGTATCATCAACGGCGAAATTTATTATGGTGCCGATGATGATGGTTCCGGTACCGTAAGTGTGGTAGAAATTGCTGAAGCATTTGTTGCCGCCAAGAAAAAAGGAGATGGCCCACGCAGAACAATGGTATTTATGAATGTTTCAGGTGAAGAAAAAGGATTATTGGGCTCACGCTATTATTCAGAGCATCCTATTTTCCCACTGGAAAAAACTTCGGTTGACCTAAACATCGACATGGTGGGAAGAATTGACCCTACTTACAAAGGCGATTCTATGAACTATGTATATGTAATTGGTGATGATAAACTGAGCAGCGATCTTACACCTATTACCAATGAAGTAAACAGCAAATACATCAATATGGAATTGGACAGAAGGTTCAATGATCCTAAAGATGTGAACCGTTTTTATTACAGAAGCGATCACTATAATTTTGCCAATAAAGGTGTTCCCGTAATCTTCTACTTCAATGGTACCCACCGCGACTACCACCGTCCCACAGATACTGTTGACAAGATTAATTTTGATGTGATGGAAAAAAGAGCAAGACTTATTTACCACACAGCCTGGGTAATTGCCAATAAGGATACCATGTTAAAACGTGATATGCCTTTGAATATGCCTCCGAGATAATCGATACTGAATCAAGCATAAAAAAGCCCCGACATTTTTTGTCGGGGCTTTTTTATGCTCTCTCTCTGCGTAAATCTCTGTCATCTCTCGTTCTCTGCGGTGAGTATTCGAGTGAAATAAATCACCGCAGAGAACGAGAGATAACGGAGATTGATCGCAGAGTTACCAGCCTAACAAATAAGCAAAGATCAATGGCACTACAATAGTAGCATCGCTCTCTACAATATATTTAGGAGTATGAATATCTAATTTACCCCAGGTAATTTTTTCATTTGGAACAGCACCTGAATAAGAACCATAAGATGTAGTAGAATCACTGATCTGACAGAAATAGCTCCAG
>DPWF01000376.1:16035-22153 GCA_003526435.1 Chitinophagaceae bacterium
ACCTGCAATACCACCACCAATCTGGAAAAATCCCACCCCTTTACCAGCACTGTTCTGGCGATACCAGTCTGCCAGCCACACCATATACTCAATACCATTTTTTACGGTGCTTGCTTTCAGTTCATTTTTAATTACATAGCTCGCGAAGATATTACCGGTGGTACTGTCTTCCCATCCTGGTACAACGATGGGCAGGTTCTTTTCTGCTGCAGCTACAATCCAGCTATTCTTAGGATCAATCTCATAATATTGTTCCAGCTCACCACTTAAAACAGTTTTGTATAAAAACTCATGCGGAAAATATCGCTCACCTTTGGCTTCTGCATCTTTCCACTGTTTAACCAGGTGTTTCTGTAAACGACGGAAGGCTTCTTCTTCCGGTATACAAGTATCGGTAACACGGTTATAATGATTCTCTAACAGATCCCATTCATCCTGTGGTGTGAGATCACGATAATTAGGTACTCTTTTATAATGGCTGTGTGCAACCAGGTTCATTACATCTTCTTCCAGATTGGCACCCGTACAACTGATAATCGCTACTTTATCCTGACGAATCATTTCTGCCAGACTGATACCCAGTTCAGCAGTACTCATGGCTCCTGCCAGACTCACCAGCATTTTGCCACCTTCCAGCAGATGGGTTTCATAACCTTTGGCTGCATCTATTAAAGCTGCGGCGTTAAAATGACGATAATGGTGTTGAATAAATTGAGAAACGGGCCCTTTGTTCATAATAGTTCGATTAAAGGCAGCAAAGGTAAATTTTTTTAGTGCATTTCAACTTATTCATAATAACTATCATATTCTTTTAATGTCGCAGCTTTCAGCCATATATATAAGATTTTCAAACGTTTGTGATTATTTCTTTAATAAGATTCTAACCTTTTCTTTTGCATAAAATTGATAATCTTGTGTTCCCTGCATGAAAATTCTTTACTCCGAAAAAACAATCGGGAGATTTACTTTTGCTCTGCCCGTGCTTGTATGGTTTGGTACAAGCTTACTTGCCGTTTTATTAGAGCTTAGCAGAGGACCCAACGAAATCAATAACTTTCTCATCTACAGAGGTGTTTATGAGCATAGCCTCCAGCAGGTGAATTTATACCTCACTTACCCCGCTGAATATGCAGACAGTAATCACTATGGTCCATTATTCAGTTTATTGATTGCACCATTTGCATGGCTACCTATTTCTGTAGGTTGCATTTTATGGTGCTTTACCAATGCGTGGATATTATTTTATTCCATCAAAAGATTGAATTTACCCCCAACACAATTTTATGCTGTTTTACTGATCGCTTTTGTTGAATTGATGACAGCCACACACAGTGTTCAGTTCAATCCAATGCTTACCGGATCCATATTACTCGCATTCACATCAGTAAAAGATAAAAAGATTGTCTTTGCAACTTTCTTGATTGCGGCAGGGTTCCTTATTAAACTGTATAGCATTATTGGCCTTGTGCTTTTCCTGTTCGCAGATAAGAAAAAACTGTTTGTATTTTCATTCATAGGCTGGTTACTCGTACTTTTTGCATTACCAATGCTCATCTCTTCTCCAGAGTTTATTATTCAATCATATAAAGACTGGTTTCACTCACTCATAGAAAAAAATGGAACCAATATCGATATTTCCATTGCCTCAGGTATGCAGGATATTTCTGTTGGAGGCATGGTAAGAAGAATTTTCAATATCCAGAACCTGCCCAACTATGTTATCACCATACCTGCAGCAGTTTTATTGTTTCTTCCGTTGATTAGATATAAACTGTTTACGAATAAGAATTTTATCCTTACTTACTATTGCATGTTGCAGNNGGTGGCCGTTGTTATATTCAGCTCATCAGCAGAATCGCCAACATATATCATTGCAGTAACTGGTATTGCCATCTGGTTTTCTATTCATACCCCATTAAACAAATTACAGGTGCTCTTACTCTTATTCTTGTTTCTCTTTACCATACTATCACCAACCGACTTGTTTCCGAAAGCAGTAAGAGAAGGATTTTTTGTAAAATTTTCCATGAAAGCTCTCCCCTGTTTCATCATCTGGCTGGTGATGATTAAAGAGCTGTTAACAACAAAATATTCTTCCCCACAAACAGAAATCGAATATGAATAAGAAAATTTATATCGTTATTCCGGTTTGTAATGAAGAAAAAAACATACCTGTTATTATTGAGGCCATTAAAGCCACAATAGATGCTACTGCTTACGATTATGCAATAACATTTGTGGATGACGGGAGTACCGATAACACACTTGCAATATTAAAAGCCAGGTCACAGGAATATTCAAATATCAGGTTTATTGGTTTATCGAGAAATTTCGGTCATCAAAATGCATTAAAAGCCGGTATCGACAGCGTCGACGAAACAGCAGACTGTGTTATCATGATGGATGGCGATCTGCAGCATCCGCCCGAACTCATTCCGGTGATGCTTGAAAAATGGAAAGAAGGAAACGAGGTTGTATTTACCATCCGAAAAGACAACAATAATTTATCGCTGTTCAAAAGAAAAACATCCGGTTTTTTTTATAACCTGCTGAATAAATTATCAGATATTGAACTGGAACCAGGCGCTGCAGATTTCAGGCTGCTCGATAAAAACGTATTGCATATATTCAAGCGTTTCAATGAAAATGATCTTTTCCTGAGGGGCTTATCAAAATGGGTCGGATTCAAACAGGTAAGTATTGAATATGTACCTGGAGACCGTTTTAGTGGCACCACTAAGTATACCATTAAGAAAATGGTGCGGTTTGCCTTACAGGGCATCACATCGTTCAGTACCAAGCCTCTTTATATTGCCGCTTATCTCGGGTTTGCCTTTTCAATGTTCTCGATACTTTATATTCCCTATATTATTTACAGCTATTTCTTTGATAAACCCATTTCGGGATGGAGCTCATTGATTGCCACCATTGCCTTTTTTGGCGGACTTCAACTCATGATTTTAGGCATCATTGGTCTTTACCTTGGCAAATTGTTTATGCAAAGTAAAAATCGCCCTCACTATATTGTCAGGGAATCGAATTTATGACAGCAGAACGGTTTATACTATTGAGCTTTGATGTGGAAGAATTTGATATGCCATTGGAGTATGGCTACCAGATTTCAAAAGAGGAGCAACTGCGCATCGGGAAAAAAGGGTTAGACAGCATTGCACCCATCCTGAGTCATTCTTCCATTCAATCAACCTTATTCACTACGGCAAATTTTGCTGATCATTTTCCGGAAACCATTCGCGAACTGTCAAAACAACATGAAATTGCTTCTCATACCTATTATCATTCCAGTTTTGTAAATGAAGATCTCTTATTGTCGAAACAAACGCTGGAAACCATCAGTGGTAAGCCGGTGTACGGACTGAGAATGCCAAGAATGCGGAAGGTAGATATGGATGAAGTAAAAAAAGCAGGTTACCTGTACGATTCATCTGTTAACCCAACCTGGTTGCCCGGAAGATATAATAATCTTCACCTCCCCAGAACACAGTATACAGAAGCAGGAATATGCAGAATACCAGCTTCCGTTTCACCCAATTTCCGGATACCGCTTTTCTGGCTGAGTTTTAAAAATATGCCTTTGCAGATTTTTAAACACCTGGCCTTGCAAACACTTAAAAAAGACGGTTATCTCTGTCTTTATTTTCATCCCTGGGAATTTACAGACATCAATCATTATCAATTACCCATGTTTACAAGAAGATGGTGTGTTGAACAATTACTGGAGCGCCTCAACAAAACCATACAATATCTGCAAAAGGAAGGGGAGTTTATCTCCATGCATGCTTATATCAACAAAAAGCCCCGGTAGTGAGTACCAGGGGCTTTTCAGATTAACCAAACACCAACTTAGTTATTCTTATCGAATACGGTTACCTGGCCGTATAAAGAAACTTCCAGGATTTTTCTGTCTGATTCGTTTTCTACAGACACATAATATTTTCTGTCGCCGTTCAACTCAAATTCAATGGTCTCTGTTACCTGGTATTTAGCATAATTTTTCTTGATCTTCTGGATAGCAGATAAAGGTAAACGCTTGAATTCTGTTTTTCTTGAAGTACCAATAACATCTCCGTTACCGTTGTAGAAGGCTTCTACTTTTTCACCTTCCAGTGTAAACTTCACCTTGGTGTAATCGGCGGTTACGGTCCAGTTAACATCTGTTGCTCCCGCAAACTGTGCTTCAAAAGCATTCAGCACACGGAAACTTACTTTGCTGACATCAGCAGCTAATACACTGCTACCGATGGTAACAGTGATGAGTGTGGCTAGGATAAACTTTTTCATGATTGTCGTTTTTGAATGATGGTATGTTGAGTTTTTTATTTCCCAATGACAAACCAAAGCTAAGCACAAGAATATCGGTCAGGTGCTAATTGTGACTAATTCAAATGACAAAAGGGTTTAACTGTATGAATGGCGTTAATTACCATGTTAAGCATTGTTAATAATCGAACGAAACCCAATGCTGTACTGCATTACAAAAGAATTCATAAAAAAAACATAAAAGCCGTTATGGTGTGGTTAATTTTTAGCAGTGGTAGGAACTATGGTACAGGTGAAAATGGATTTGTATCTTTAAGAAAATCGTTTACATGAGACGTTTTTTTACATCACCTCTGCTGGCCATTGCATTACTAGCCGCTCCAGCCGTACTNNTACTGGCGGCCATTCTGTACGCTGGCTTGCCCGAAAGTATTCCCGTACACTTTAATGCAGCAGGACAGGCCGATAAATTCGACCACAAATCTTCAATATGGGTACACACCAGTATCCTATTTGTAATAGGGTTGGGTGTTTACTTACTTATAAGCAATATTCACAAAATAGATCCCAAAAAAACAGCCAGTATTTCTACAGATACTTATAAAGCAATTGCAATGATTGTGGTAGTATTTCTTGCTCTCATAAATACTGTTATAGTATTATCCATGTCGAATACTTTTAAAAATTTCAACATCATAAAATTGGTATTGCCTTCTGTTGGTTTACTCATTGCAGTAATGGGATATTTTATGCGCAACATAAAACCGAATTATTTTATTGGACTGCGTCTTCCGTGGACACTGGAAGATGAAGATAACTGGGCTGCCACACATCAACTGGCCGCAAAAATCTGGGTACCTGCGGGTATAGTAATGGCCGTTTCGTCTCTTATATTTCCTTTTATGACCTCCTTTATTATTACTATGGCCCTTACAATGGTAATAGTGCTGATTCCATCCATCTATTCATACCGGTTTTTTAAGAACAAAAAAGCATGAATTATTTAGCACACGCCTACCTCTCGTTTGATGATCCTGAAATACTGGTAGGCAATATGATCAGCGATTTTGTAAAAGGAAAAAAGCAGTATGAATATCCTACAGGTATTCAGAAGGGAATACGCCTGCATCGTATGATTGACCTGTTCACCGATCAGCATGCGGCCACCAAAAAAGCAAAAACCTTATTACAACCGGCCGTTGGCCCTTATGCAGGGGCTTTTATTGATGTGGTGTACGATCATTTCCTGGCAATTGATTCATCTATACACCATGCAGATAATTGGATGGAGTTTACTTCCAGAACCTATGGGTTGCTCGATCCTTACAGTCACCTCTTCCCTGAAAAGTTCGCCCGCATGTTTCCTTACATGAAAACACAGAACTGGCTCTATAATTATCGTTATACCTGGGGAATTGAAAGAAGTTTTGAAGGTGTTGCCAGAAGGGCTGCCTATCTTTCCGCCGAGAACGATGCTTTTCGTTTATTTGAGATACATTACAACCAGTTTAAACTGTCTTACGACGCATTTTTTCCCGATGTTAAAAAACTGGCCCTTGATTTGCTGAATGAACGATGAAAAGCAAGCAGCTTTATCTTTGTAAAAATTATTCTCACATGAAGTGTTTACTGTTGAGTGTTTCTTTACTCTTTTCGCTTTGTCTGTCGGCACAACAAAAACCGACTGATCTGGATAAATCACCTATGGATATGAGCTATTGGCCCGCCAATTATCCCATCCTCAAAATGAGCGGAAAAGCGAAAGATGTACCTGTTGCACGTGTTATTTATGGCCGCCCACTCAAAAGCGGACGCGATATTTTTGGTGGTATCATTAAAT
>DPWF01000101.1:0-469 GCA_003526435.1 Chitinophagaceae bacterium
CCTGCTATGATGATCTTTTTTGCCATTTTCTTTTATACTATAGTTGTGGTTAAGGGTGTTGTTAATGGTGCAGGTTCTGGTTTACCTTCTATCTGTTCCACATTTCGGGCTACACTTAATACAATACCAATTGCACAACAGGTAAATAAAAAGGAACTTCCTCCCATACTTACCAACGGAAGTGTTACCCCTGTTACCGGAACCAGGTTTACATTTACGGCCATATTGGCTACTGCCTGTATTACCAGTGTAAAACTCAGCCCCAAAGCAAGAAATGCCCCGAATGCGTACGGACATTTCCGGAAGATGCGTATACAGCGAAAAAGAAAAACGAGATAAATAAATATCATGAATGCACCACCGATCAATCCATACTCTTCGATGATGATAGAATAAATGAAATCGTTATATGCCTGCGGAAGAAAATTCCTTTGCTGACTGTTACCGGGACCAAGCCCCATCAACACAC
>DPWF01000101.1:511-4385 GCA_003526435.1 Chitinophagaceae bacterium
ATAAGGCACTTCCGCTTCTTTTGCGTAAATGAAATCCTGCACCCGTTTTACCCATGTTCCAAAACGGCCGATCGATTTTGCTTTTTCCGCTACCACAACATCGCTGTTGGCTGCTTTGCTTTTGTGCGTCATTACAGCTACAGAAACAATAAAAGCAACTGGTATTAATGCCACACCAATTGTAAGTAAAATATGTTTGAGGCTTACCCTTCCAATAAACATGAGCAAGAGCGATGTGGCACCTGTTAACAGGGCATTCGACAGATTAGCCGGCATGATCAATGCACAAATAATCAATACAGGTGTAACAACAGGAATAAACCCTTTTTTAAAATCCTTAATCACCTCCTGCTTTTTACTCAACAGTTTCGAGATGTACATAAACAAAGCGAGCTTTGCCAGATCACTGGTTTGTACCGTGAGGTGAATGATAGGCAACTTAATCCACCTGCTTCCTTCATTTATTTTTGCACCAAAGAACAATGTATAGATCAATAAGGGAATGGACAGTAAAAACAAGATCGTAGCAATCCTTGAAAACAAGGAATAATTGATGCGATGGAGGAAATAAATCAACAACAACCCTACTATTGTAAACGAAACCTGCTTGAATAAATACACATTGGTATTACCCTTGTACATTTTATAAGCCAGCGAGCCGGTGGCACTGTAAACAACCAGTATAGAGATCAACGATAATAGCAATACAATTCCCCAGATATACTTATCGCCTCTTGCCCTGTCAACAAGCTGGCTGCGTACACCTTCTACACTGGGTATCTGAGAAAACAGTTTATCGGTTACTTCTGGCATAATGAGTATTCCTTTCCGGCAACAATTTTGTAGCCCGCGTCACAGTATTACAATTCTTTCACAGCATCTTTAAATTGCGACCCCCGATCTTCATAGTTTTTAAACAGATCGAAGCTGGCGCAGGCCGGGCTCAGTAACACCACATCGCCTTTAGCAGACAATTTAAAGGATGTATTTACAGCCTTCTTTGCGCTATCGGTTTCCACAATTACCGGCACCATATCTTTAAATGCTTCTATAATCTTGCTGTTATCTACCCCCATACATACAATGGCTTTCACCTTATCTTTCACCAGTTCAGCTATCAGCGAGTAGTCATTGCCTTTATCGGTTCCACCGAGTATCAGTACGGTTGGCTTTGTCATGCTTTCAAGTGCATACCATGTACTGTTCACGTTGGTGGCTTTACTGTCATTGATGAATTCAACACCACGAACCATGGCTACAAACTCCATCCGATGTTCGAGGCTGTGAAAATTTTTCACAGCTTCTCTGATCTTCTCTTTCCTGATACCCAAAGTGGTAGCGGCAATTCCTGCAGCCATAGTGTTGTAGTTGTTGTGTTTCCCTTTAAGGGCAAAATCATAAATACTCATGCTTACTCTTTCTTCCTGGATTCTTAGCATCATCTGGTCGCCCTTGATGTAGCCGCCTTTTTTTACTTCGTGTTTCATAGAGAATGGTAATGGGTTAGTATGGATGGTTAGTAGTCTCAATTTTTCCATGATCACTTCATCATCTTCGCAGTAGATGAAATAATCATTCATGGTCTGGTTTTGAATGATCTTAAACTTGCTGTTGATATAATTCTCGAATTTGTACTCATACCTGTCGAGATGATCTTCCGTGATATTTAGTAACACACTTACATCGGCACGGAAATCTTTTATATCATCCAATTGAAAAGAACTGATCTCGGCTACATACAGTGCTTTTGGGTCTTCTGCTACCTGTTTGGCAAATGAATACCCGATATTGCCTACCAATGCACAATCCAAACCCGCCGTCTGGCAGATATGATATATCAGTGCAGTGGTAGTGCTCTTCCCGTTACTTCCGGTGATCGCTACAATTTTGCTATCACCTTTAAAGCGATAGCCCAGTTCTATCTCACTGATCACCGGTATACCTTTTGCGCGGATGGCTTTTACCACTTCGTTCTTTTCAGGTATACCCGGGCTTTTCATCACTTCATCTGCATTCAATATCAGATCAAGACTATGTTTCGCCGATTCAAAATCAATCTTATTGTCAAGGAGCTCTTTTTCATATTTGGGTTTGATGAGACCTCCATCGCTCAGGAACACTTCATAACCCTTTTGTTTGCCTAGCAACGCAGCGCCTACACCACTTTCCCCGCCACCTAATATGACCAGTCTATGCTTCTTCATTTCATTATCTCATTTTCAGGGTGAGGATCGACATCACAACACACAATACTGTTACGATCCAGAACCTGATAGCTATTTTGTTTTCATGAAACCCTTTTTTCTGGTAATGATGATGTAATGGACTCATCAGGAATATTCGCCTCCCTTCACCAAATTTTTTCTTTGTGTATTTGAAATAGCTTACCTGAAGCATTACACTCACCAGCTCTACAAGAAACACACCACAGAAAATAGGAATGAGTAATTCTTTTCTCACGATAATGGCCAGAGAAGCAATGATTCCGCCTAATGCAAGACTTCCGGTATCTCCCATGAATACCTGGGCAGGATATACATTGTACCATAAAAACCCTATACATGCTCCTACAAACGCCCCCACGAATATGGAGAGTTCTCCAAGGTTAGGTATATACATTACGTTGAGGTAATCGGCCAATACATAGTTACCACTCACATAAATAAATACGCCCAGCGCCACCCCGATGATGGCACTTACACCAGCAGCCAGACCATCTAATCCATCGGTAATATTGGCTCCGTTCGACACTGCAGTGATAATAAAGGTTACTATCAGTATATAAATGATCCATGTATATTTCTCTGCACCTTCACCCATCCAACTGATCAGTTTACTGTAATTGAACTCATGGTTTTTTACAAATGGAATAGTCGTAATCGGTGTTTTTACTTTTACATATCTTCTTTCAACACCATTGATATTTCTTACAATAACATTCGTGTCTTTAGCCAGTCGTTCTCCCTGCTGTAATTCAACAGCATTGGTTGATATAATCTCTCTTTCTACTGTTACCGCATTACTGAAATAAAGTGTGGTTCCGATAATGATCCCCAATCCTACCTGACCTATAATTTTTGAGATACCTGCCAAACCATCACTGTCTTTTTTCTTGTACGACTCTCCTTTTTGCAACGCAGCTTTTCTTGCCCTGATTTTAAAATAGTCGTCCAGAAAACCAATAATACCCAACCATACGGTACACAACACCATTAAGCGGATATATACTTTATCAAGATTGGCAAATAACAAAGTAGGTATCAGAATACTCAGCAGGATAATAATACCACCCATGGTTGGGGTACCCTTTTTCTGGTGTTCGCCCTGCAGACCGAGCTCTCTCACTGTTTCCCCAATTTGTTTCTTTTGCAGAAAAAGGATCAAACGTTTACCATATACCGTGGCAATTACCAGCGATAGCAATACAGCCATTGCTATCCTGAATGTCAGGAACTGAAACATACCCGCACCTGGTACATTAAACTCCTGTTTCAGCCATGTAAATAATTGATACAGCATAAGGTTGTTTGATTTTTTTGTTGTTATTATTTATTAAGTGCTGCAAACATTTCCAGTAAAACCTGTTTATCATCAAAAGGATGCTTTACTCCTTTTATATCCTGGTATTTTTCATGTCCCTTTCCTGCTACCAGAATAATATCTTCCGGCCCTGCATAACTTACTGCCATTCTGATCGCTTCTTTCCTGTCTGTTATACTGATGTATTTTCTTCTTGCAGAACTGCTCAGTCCCGCTTCCATATCTTTCAGTATTGTTTCAGGTTCTTCTGTTCGTGGATTATCGCTGGTGAGAATGACCCTGTCGCTCAGATCACACGCGGTTTGGGCCATTACAGGGCGTTTGGTTTTATCTC
>DPWF01000100.1 GCA_003526435.1 Chitinophagaceae bacterium
CAGCAGAAATGCCATCGATCATTTTTTCCGTACCTGTGAAGAAATGAAAGTCACCATCGGGCAGGACACTAAATATTTCTGTATCACTGAAGCTGTGGCACTCTACCTGCAAAAATTTATTCACTATCGAAAAAGAAAAGTGTTCTATGGTGCCGACGGTACCAACAAGAGTATGTTCGATGTGATCAATAAGCACAAAGAGAATGAGAAGTTTCTTTATGTGTGCAGTGAGAACCAGCAGGACAATGAAATTGTTACCTGGCTCAAGTCGAACAACTGTGAGTTTCAACTGGCTTTTATGTATCGCACCATCAGCAACGATATTAAAGATATAGTGGAAGGGCAGGAATATGATGTAATCTGTTTTTTCACTCCAAGTGGCGTAAAAAGCCTGTTCGACAATATGCCATCATTCAAACAGAATGGAACTGTTATCGGAGCATTTGGTAACAACACATCCAAAGCGGTGGAAGATGCAGGATTAAAACTTGAGATTAAAGTACCGTCACCTCAAAAACCAAGTATGGTATCGGCACTTGATCAGTTTCTGGCTTCAACACAAACAAAAAAATAAGTTCATCAACTCATTACAGATAAAAAACCCCTCGCTAATGCAGGGGTTTTTATTTTAGTGGTCAAATTCAGCGCATGTCATCCAACAACAGGCATACCAACAGGTTAATTCATGAAACAAGTCCGTATTTGCAGCAGCATGCGCATAATCCTGTAAACTGGTATCCCTGGGGTGAGGAAGCCTTGTCGCTGGCAAAAAAAGAAGACAAACCCATACTCGTCAGCATTGGTTATGCGGCCTGTCATTGGTGTCATGTGATGGAACGTGAAAGTTTTGAGGATGAAGCAACCGCGGCCATCATGAACGAGCATTTCATTAATATTAAAATTGACAGAGAGGAGCGGCCCGACATAGATCATATTTATATGGATGCGGTACAGGCCATGACAGGTAGTGGTGGCTGGCCGCTCAATGTATTTCTCACACCCGATACCAAGCCGTTTTATGGGGGTACCTATTTTCCACCGGTGAGGGCGCATAACAGACCTGCATGGAAAGAGATTCTGCTGGGACTGCACAATGCTTATACAGAAAAGAGAGAGGAGATTGATCAGCAGGCGGAGAAATTAACGCAGCACCTGCAATCATCCAATGCGTTTGGTCAGCAGACCAATACAGAAGGTTGGACAATGGCCAATGAAACCATTGAAGATATAGCCGCCAATATATTGAAACAGGCCGATACCGAGTGGGGAGGGTTTGGTCATGCACCCAAATTTCCACAAACACAAAGCATCAGGTATTTATTACGACATTTTCATTTTTTTCAGGACGAAGCTGCGCGTAAACAGGCATTGTTAAGTCTCGATAAAATGATCGACGGGGGTATCTACGACCAGTTAGGCGGAGGTTTTGCCCGCTACAGTACCGATACAGAATGGCTGGCACCCCACTTCGAAAAAATGCTCTACGATAATGCCTTGATTGTAATGGCTATGTGTGAAGCTTTTGCATTAACCAAATCAGCAAAATATGCCAGGGCCATTCGTGAAACACTCTTATTTGTAGAAAAGGAACTGACACATGCGGATGGAGGTTTTTACAGTGCGCTCGATGCAGACAGTGAGGGGGTAGAGGGAAAATTTTATACATGGTCAAAACAGGAAATCGAAGAGGTGCTTGGTGAGGAAGCCAGGTTGTTTTGTGCCTACTACAATGTAACAGAGGAAGGCAACTGGGAGGAAACCAATATTCTCCGGGTAAAAGTGCAGCCGGCCAATTTTGCAGAGGCCAATGGTTATACCGAAGCGGAATGGCTGCAAAAAATAGCGACCACAAAAACAAAACTCAAGCAGCGTCGCGACCAGCGGGTGCGTCCATCATTAGACGATAAGCATTTACTGGGATGGAATGCTTTGATGAATACGGCCTATGGACAGGCTTACGCTGTACTGGGGGATACCCATTATAAAGCGATAGCCGAAAAAAATATACAGTTTTTAGAACAGTCATTCGGTAAAACGGAAGATGGCAGGTGGTTGCATACCTGTAAAGAAGGTAAAGCCAGCATACCCGCTTTTCTGGACGATTATGCCTATTTGATACAGGCATATATACAGTTACAGGAAATAACGGGTAATGGAACCTACCTGCTGAAGGCAAAAGAGTTGTTGGAACTGGTAAATCGACATTTTGGGGAAGAAAAAACGGGTTTTTACTTCTATACCATGGAGGGGCAGTCTGATATTCTCGTTCGTAAAAAAGAAGTGTATGATGGAGCTACCCCAAGTGGTAATGCAGTAATGGCTGCCAACCTGCAGTACCTTGGAAGGGTATTTGATAACAGGGCCTGGCTCGATAGAATGAACCAGATGCTGACAGGACTGAGTGGGGCAATAGTGAAATATCCGACTTCTTTCGGGGCATGGGCACTGGTAATGCAGGCAGAACTGGCAGGGTGGAAGGAAGTGGCCCTGGTGGGGTTGGGTGCCAAAACATACCTGCCGCAGGTATTGGAGCGTTATTCGCCTAATAAAATAC
>DPWF01000269.1 GCA_003526435.1 Chitinophagaceae bacterium
ATATGGTAATGCCCATGCACAAGATCAAACCGGTTTTCCTTTCCCACCATATTCGGATAAAAAAGCACCGAGGACGCTGGCATATAAAAGGATTGCCCGTTATAAAACAATCCCTTGATTTCTCCGTTCTGTAAATAACCCATCACCCACCGAGGGGTCTCTGCTTTGGAAAACAAATGAATCGGACTGTCTGTATGAATACAATAAAAATAAATATCCACCTCAGGATGATCATAGTGCTGACATAACTGGCGGAATCCATCTCCCTCCAGCACAGTCGCATTAAAACCTTTCAGTTGAAAACTATGCAGATGCGCTGGAACCACATGCGTTCTTTTCAGAGAGCCTGCAAGTGCTGAGCCGGGATACAGGTGCATGACTTAGAGCTCTGTGGTAATCATTTCACAGGAACTACAGCTACAGCTGACAGTTACATTTCCCTGATTATCTATAATGGCCCTGACCCGGCAGGCGCAATCATCACCCTCACATACAGTAATGGTACCATCACCTGGAACCTCCTGCTTCATCACGGAACTGGTATAAACAAGATTGTGTTTACCTGTGTTGGTTTCATAGAACACAAGTGCCATCGTTTTGGTAAGCGTTTGGATATAGGAAATATTGTCAATCCGTATCAACTGCTCCCCTGGAACTTCTTTTGAGAGAAAAGAAGCAATTTTTTCAAATGCATCCTGCTTGGAGGAAAACACANNAACAATACTGTCGGTTTGATGGCTAGCGTCTCCTGACTTACAGGATGCTTGCGGCAGGAAACAGAAAGGAAAATAAGTAAAGCAAAAAATAGTTTTGGATACATTGGTCATTATTTTCACCAAAACTGTCCGGGTAAAAAGCCATTGTTTTTACCCAATGTGAATTCGTAAGAATCTATTGTGAATCCTGTACATATAAAAAAGAATCAGTATATTGAATATTGATGAAAAGCATAAAATGGTTCTTGTTCCTCTGCCTGTTTCCCTTCCTTGTACAAGGGCAGGAAAAGCCGTTGAAGCAAACCATCTGTCTGATAGCAGATATACCACTTCTATTAGAGTCTGACCATGGCATCATCTCATTTTCCAAAACCGGAATCCTGGATATTTCTCCTGGCAGGATTCGTATTTCGATGGCAGCAAGAACAGATGCCATTGAATTTGAACATTTGATACAGTTGGCAAAGCCACTAGCTGTAATGGAGCAGAACAGTACAGCTTACACGGTTCAATGGAATACAAAAAAATACAGGGATTGGACACCCGTAGCAGGTCAGCATTCATCCACACTAATAGACACCTCCCTTGGAATAAACGACAGTCTGAAACTGATCTGGAAAAACAGGTCAGGTAAAATCGTACAAAAATTTACACTAAAAACGAAAATTCTCCGGCCCGCCATCATAGGCTTTAGAATAAATGAATACTATGATAGTATTGATAGGGGGCATAAGATCAGAGTATTGAAAAGAAAAAATGGTTTACCAAAAGGCTACCAGTCATTGCAAAGCGATTCTATACAGATACAAGCAGGTGGCATTATAGAATTAAAAATCAAATCCTATCCCCTGCTGGTAGATACGCTGATTCAGTTCCGGATTACCAGCCGGGAGGATAAAACAATTCCGGGATGGAAATCGGGCAGCCACCTGCTTATACTTCCGGAATTAAAGGCTGACAATAATTACACACTTGAATTAAAATACCCAAATCAGTCTGCGGTGGCTAAATACCATTTGATCCACCAGCCCTTCTGGCACCAGTTGACATGGGTCAGATGGACCATCGGTTTATCCCTATTGACAACCACCATCCTGCTTACCCGCTGGTACTACCGCAGAAAATGGAGAAGAGAAGCTGCACAACGCGAAAGACTCGAAGAACAGTTGACCACCCTTCAGTCACAGTTGAACCCACATTTTATTTTCAATGCGCTGAGTTCAATTGAAGGACTGGTAACAATCGGACAAAATAAATTAGCCAATGAATACCTGACTACCTTCTCCATGATCATGCGTGATACACTCAAAAATGTCGACAAAATGTTGATCAGCCTGGAGGAAGACTTGCAGTTGATGCACCAGTATCTAAAAGTTGAGCAGTTACGATTTGGGTTTGAATATGAATGGGAACTGGATCCCGGCATTCATCCTGCTGAAATTGAAGTGCCGCCTATGTTGGCACAGCCCCTCATTGAAAATGCAGTCAAACATGGAGCTTCAGCAAAAGGATGGATCAACATAGAAATTGCAAAGAAAAATGCAGACATGTTGATTCGTGTAACCAATCCAAGCTCCAATATTGCAATAAAACCCCGGACCGCAGGTGGTTATGGATGGTCACTGATCAACCAGCGTCTCGATCATTTCAGGGAACTAAACCCCGACAGTCCCATTGAATTTGAATTTAGTCAGGATGAAAAACAGGCCACCGCTACCCTGATTTTCAAAAACTGGTTCAGTTGAAAAGATTTATGCTCCTAAAAGTGCCTTTCTGACAGCCGCCAGTTTCATCCTTGAAACAGGCACGATTGTTTTATTCTGTAATTCCAGTTCCTGCTCCTTTTTGATACTGCGGATATACCTTGTATTAACAAGGTAAGACTGATGAACCCTTAAAAAACCGGTGGGCTGAAGCAGTT
>DPWF01000064.1 GCA_003526435.1 Chitinophagaceae bacterium
TGGAGCGGTGGTAAAGACAGTTGCTTTGCGTTGATGAAGGCTAAAGCAGCCGGCATGACTCCTGCTGTTTTATTGAACGTTATGAATGAGTCAGGAAAGATTTCGCGGAGTCATGGTATACCTGAACATATTTTAAGGGCACAAGCCGCGACGGCCCGATTGCCCATTCACCTCATCAGCAGTAGCTGGCAGGAGTATGAGCAGCATTTTGTGACGGCACTTATTCACCTGAAAGAACAATATGGATTAACCGATGCCGTATTTGGTGATATTGATCTACAGGCGCATCGCGACTGGGAAGAAAAAGTGTGTACCAATGCCGGACTGAATGCCTTTTTACCATTGTGGCTGCAAGACAGAAGGAAACTGGTATTTGAAATGCTGGATGCCGGTATTCAAACCATGATGGTAAGTTGTAACAGTATCATGGGTCCTTCATTTCTCGGAAAAACCATTACACCTGCTTTGGTTGATGAACTGGAAGCATTGGGTATAGACGCTTGTGGGGAAAATGGAGAGTTCCACGCATTGGTATATAGCTGTCCGCTGTTTAGTTCCCCATTACAAGTAACTGTTGCAGAAAAAATGGAACACGAAAACTACTGGTTCTCCGAACTGGTATTACATTAAAAAGGGTAATACCACCTGAGGTGATACTACCCTTTTTGTTGTTGCGTAACAACTGATATTTTATTTCGCTAATTCTTTTTTAGCGTTGTATTGATTTAATAAATAGTAACCACCAAACAGGATGGCAGAAAATACAACCGTAGCAATTAAACTGTTACCATAAAAAGGAACGGCATCTGCATAACACTGGATGAGACCTTCGAAAGTTTTGGGGCGATTCAATCCTCCTCCTCCTGACCAAACCATGAAATTTGAAACCAGAAAGAAAGTAGTAGGTGTAGCCAGTGAAGCAGCCAGCACCTGGAATGGTTTACCATTTTTCAGCAGGAAGCCGAAAACGGTTAAAGATGTAAACAACAGGTAATTTTTCCATTGACCAGTATAAAAGCCCTGGATTTCTGTTAAACCATTTACATACAATGCCTGGTACAAGAGATCTGAAAGGAACATAGATACCAATGGTATGATAAAGGCCCATTTTTTGTCTTTTACAAATATGGCACCTGCAAATAAGGCAATGGCAAATTGTGGTGCAAAGCCCCAGGGTCTGTTAGGCATGGCACGATAAATGGCACTTAGAAAAACAGTGAGTACAAGCGAAATAATAAGCGAGCGGTTCAATTTCATTTTGGTCGATTTCAGGCACAAAAATAGGCCTTCTCCTCAAAGTTACGGTTTCAATTTTCCTCAGATTGTGAATAAGCATTATCTGCAGGTACAAACGCTTTACAGAGTGCTGTTTTGCCGGATGTTCTGAATGTATATGACTGATCGGGAAATACAATAAACGACTCCCCTTTTTTCATTACCATTTCGTTATTGATGATAACACCCCCTTCCAGTACCATCCATATTTCAGGGCCTGAAGCTTTGTCCTCAAATAGAGCAGCTTCATTCAACTGAAGATAACCAAGTGCAAAATCAGGAACCGGAAAATAGAAAACCGTCTCTCCGTCTTTCAACGGGGTTCCTTTCAAAATTTTAGGGGTGATAGATTCAAACCGGGTATTAGCCAGTAATTCTGGTACATCAATATGTTTACTGGTTAGTCCGCCACGTAATACATTATCGCTGTTCGACATCAATTCAATATTCTGCCCCTCCAGATAAGCATGTGGAACACCTGCACCCTGGAAAATGGCTTCACCGGGTTGCAACTGGGTTATATTGAACAAATAAATAGAGAATACGCCTCTGTCGATGTCGCCAACCGGATTTTCTTCATGATAATATTTGGCCACCCACCATCCCGGGTCATTTCTGGTCAGCAATCCATCCCGTTTATTCCTGATTTCTCTTTTTACCAGTGGCAGTAAAAGATCGTTGACAGACTGCTGATCCATTTCCATGATAAAACTATAAAGCGATGCAAGTCCCTCTCTTTTAAATAAGGGTAAAAGTATCTGGAACTCTTGTGTATTGGCCAACACCTCTTCCAGCAAATTGTGTTGTTTAAATCCATGTAACAACCAGAACTCACTGATTGCCAGCATTACTTCTGGTTTATGGTTACGATCCTTATAATTACGGTTATAAGCGTTACGGGGAACTCCCATTTTATCTTCCCGCTCATACCCTTCAATAGCTACTTCTTTTGTGGGATGAACCTGTATAGACAGCATCTTACGAACATCCATAATTTTCAGCAGATACGGGAGGTCACCAAAATGATTATTGACAGAGACTGAGAGCGATTTTACAGGATCATTTTTAATAAAATCGATCAAGGGAATTGAACTGTCAGCACATAAAACCATAGCACTTCCAAGCGGATGTACACCCAACCAGTATTCCGCAAATGGGCGTTTTTCTTCATTATTTATCCCCAATAATTCTGGCAGAAAGCTAAAACCGCCCCATTCGTAGTGTTGTACTTTACCTTGTAAAGGCGAAATAGTATATGATACAGTCATTATTGCGCAATTAATTCAAAATAACGCTGAAATCCATCAAAATCATATCCTGCTCATCAAGTTTTAACGAAACCATGCAACAGACCAACATACAAACCGGCCAGCAGGGCGAAGACATTGCCGCAGCATTCCTGACCAGTAAAGGGTATACCATTCTTGAACGCAACTGGCGTTTTAAAGACTGGGAAGTAGATATCATTGCTTCCAGAAACAGGAAACTACATTTTATTGAAGTTAAAACACGCAACTCGATGCGTTTTGGCAAACCCGAAGAAAGCATCACCAGGGAAAAGATGACCCACCTGAAAAATGCGGCAGAAGAATACCAGTACCGACACCCGGAATGGAAATACCTGCAGTTTAATGTAATTGCCATTACACTCGTTAACGGTATTGCCAAAGAAATATACCTGATAGAAGACGTGTACTTCTGAGCAAATAATCTTTAACTTTTCAACATACACAGAATAGATTAACTTTAATGTCTAAACATTAAATATTGGCTTTTTCAATTCTCTCAGATATTATCAATACAAATGTTTCTTCGGAACGTATGCCTGCACTATTTGTAGGGCATGGCAGTCCGAT
>DPWF01000162.1 GCA_003526435.1 Chitinophagaceae bacterium
ATTGCTCCGAGTGGAAGTAAAGACATTTATGTATGTGTAACTGCCCCTGATGGTAAAGTAATTTCTGAAGGAACCAAATTTGTAACCCGCGAGGAAGGTGAAAAAACATACACCAGTAAAGTAACCGTTAATTATGAGCAGGGCAAAATAACACCGGTTAGCTTCGACTGGAAACAGGCAGATAAATACCAGACCGGTAACTATAAAATTGAAATCTATAATAATGGTTTCAAAATTGGTGAAGGTGTGAAGACCTTGAAAAAAGGTGGCTTATTCAGCTAAACTTCCAGAAGAGAAACAATTCAATTGCAAGCAATCAATAAACAAAAGGGTGCCGCGAGGTGCCCTTTTTGTTGACTGAATGGTAAGTCGTGAATGGTCAATCGTGAATAACCATTCACGGCTCACCATTCACGATTGACCATTCACGCTTTTCCCTATCTTCAACCCCAAAAACATCCATGCGCATCAACTGGCGGATAATATTGGTTGTCATTGCCATTATACTGGTGAGCGGAACCATTTTTTATTCCCAGTATGTGGCTGGTAAAATTGCTACAGAAGAACGAAAATATGTTACAGTCTGGGCCGAAGCTCAAAGAACCATACTGAATACTCCGGATACAGCCAGTTTAAACCTTGCCACTTTTATTTCTTTTGAAAACAAAGAGATTCCGATTATTGAAACCACAGAAAAAGACAGCCTCACGGGTAATTACCTGAATCTCGACAGTAGTTTTGTTCAGACTGATTCTGGTTATTTACAATCGAAACTCAGGGAGTTCCGCCGATACAATAATAAACCTATTGTACTGGTGCTGAAAGACAGTCCTTATACAGCGAATCATTACTATTATGGACAAAGTAAATTATTGAAAGAAGTAAAACTGTATCCCCTGATTCAGTTAGTGATAGTAGCATTGTTTATTGCTATTGCCATCATGGCGGTGCAATCGCATTACCGCGGTGCGCAAAACCAGCTATGGGCTTCCATGGCCCGCGAAACTGCACATCAACTGGGCACACCTGTTTCGAGCCTGGAGGGTTGGGTGGAAATATTNNACAGAAAAAAGAAAATGAAGCCATTATTCCGGAAATCAGCAAAGATGTAAACCGCTTATTGCTTATTACAGACCGTTTCGGTAAAATAGGCAGTCAGCCCAAACTCGAACCCGGCAATCCATATGAACAGGTTGAGCAGATGATTGCCTATATGAAGAAACGTTCAGGCGCACAGGTGCAGTTCGAATTTCATCCGGCAGTTTTATCGGTTACCCCTTTGTTAAGTGCCCCTTTGTTTGACTGGGTGATAGAAAACCTCATCAAAAATGCCTTAGATGCTATGGAAGGAAAAGGTGTGATCAGGATTGAATCACATATTACTACAGAAGGTTTGGTGATTGATGTTACAGATACCGGAAAAGGAATCCAGCCATCACATCTTAATAAAGTCTTTAAACCCGGATTTACAACCAAGAAAAGAGGTTGGGGACTTGGATTGCCGCTGAGTAAGCGCATCATGGAGGAATACCATAATGGCAAATTGTTTGTAAAATGGAGCGAAGCCGGTAAAGGCACCTGTTTTCGTCTTATTCTACCTCTTCCAGCAAAAGCATAACCGGCTCACCAAAACAACTCATTGCCGCATACCATTGATGCAATGATTGAGGTGTGGTTGTTTCAACATACAGGTTGGCTTCCCAGCAATAAGTTAGTAATTCTGTCTCCACAGAGCGAAGATCTTCCGTCGCTGGCTGACTTCCCAGCTTGTGCAGGCAACTGTTCATGCGTGAGAGTTTCTCATCAGACAGATGATCAAATGCATGCTGTTGCAGTAATTGCCCGGTTGCATTTACCAACAGGTTGTAAGATGTTGTTTTCATACAAATTATTTAGTGCAAGTGACCACAGAAACATAACCGAACTATGATTAAATTGTAAAGAAATTGTTACACGATTTTTTTGTGCATAAACTGTGAAAATTGACAACAGACCATACCTGCAGAATCTGGGAAGAAAATGACCTGCCTCATCTGCTATCTTATTTATCGCATCTGGATCACGAAACGCGCTTGCGTTTCGAACCGCATCCTTTTACATTAGATACATTGCAACGGCTATACAATGATCCGGTATTTAGGGGTTTTATGCTTATCGAAAACAGGAGCACTTATATCATTGGATATGCTATTATAAAACTGGGATATTTTGAACATGATCTATCCCGACTCAACAATTATTCTTTTTTTCCTGCACACAACAACACAGCTATGTATGCGCCATCATTAGCGGCTGCATGGCGAAATAAAGGGCTCGGTAAAATACTATGGCAAACCACAGAAGCATACCTGAAACAGCAACAGATAAAACAGGTGCTGCTCTGGGGTGGTGTTCAGGAAACCAATACGGCAGCCGTTACCTATTATCAAAAACTTGGTTTTGAAACGATCGGCGGCTTTGAAATGAATGGAATGTGGAATATAGACATGGTCAGATATTTGTGATCCTATAAAAGCTTGTTTAAAATTTCTAAGTGCGGTTCGGATTTATGAGTCACCGAAGTAAGCATTTTTAATCAGGCCCTAAGTCTATCTGTCTTACACTTTTATACCCCAATGACCAGCTTACCACAAAATCCCTAACTTGCATATTATTTGAATTTTACAAACAATTATGGAACCGGTTACTATCAAGGCTTTTTATAAGGAAATATTCGGAGGTGTATGTTCAGAAATTGACAAGATGCTTGATGCCGATCAGGGAAAAGACATTGGTCATTTTAATGTGTTTGATATCAGTGAACTCCAGTCTGCCTGTGCAACCAAAGCTAAAATGCCCTATAATCGCCGTACTTATTATAAAATCAGTCTGATTAAGGGCAAAAACAGGGTTGAGTATGCAGATCGTGTGGTTGATATTCAACAGCATGCCATACTTTTTGCCACGCCCAAGTTACCTTATAGTTATACACCACAGGATTCGAAACAGGCTGGTCATTTTTGCGTTTTTACCCGTGAGTTTTTATCCAAATCGAATTCCGGACTTGTCATAGACGAGATTCCGATTTTTAAACCCGGCAGCGATTTTGTATATGAGATATCTGCTTCCCAAGCAACTGATTTTGAAGCCATTTTCCGGAAAATGCACCTGGAAATCGGGTCAGATTATCCTTACAAATACGACCTACTCAGAAATTATGTAATTGAATTAATACACAACGGCCAAAAACTCAAACCCCTGACAGCTACGGGCAACACCATCAATGCCGCTAGTCGTATCTCATCACTTTTTATTGAATTACTCGAACGGCAGTTTCCGATTGAAACCAATACACAGACGCTGGGTTTAAGAACGGCAAAAGATTATGCCGACACTTTGCAGGTGCACGTAAACCACCTCAATAAAGTATTAAAAGAATTTACCGGCAGAAC
>DPWF01000263.1 GCA_003526435.1 Chitinophagaceae bacterium
TAAGGAATCTGATAGGCTTTCGCAATAAATGGCGTGGTACGCGAAGCCCTTGGATTCGCTTCAATCACAAATACCTTACCATCTTTAATGGCAAACTGAATATTGATCAGTCCCTTAATATTGAGCGCCCTCGCAATTTTCTCACTGTAATATTCCATGGTTTCAACAATCAGTGGAGTGAGGTTGAAAGCAGGCAGCACCGCATTACTGTCGCCACTATGAATACCTGCGGGCTCAATATGCTCCATCACACCCATGATATGGAAGTTTTCACCATCAAAAATGGCATCAACTTCTGCTTCCTGGCAGCGATCCAGGAAATGGTCGATCAGAATGGTATTGCCCGGAATATGTTTTAATAAACTGATCACCGCTTTTTCTACTTCCTCATCATTAATTACAATACGCATACGCTGACCACCCAATACATAGCTCGGACGAACCAATACAGGATATCCTACTTTATTGGCCACTTCAATGGCTTCTTCGGCGGTGTAGGCTGTACCATATTCAGGGTAGGGGATATTCAGCTCTTTCAGCAAATCACTGAAGCGGCCACGATCTTCGGCAATATCCATACTATCGAAAGAGGTGCCTATGATGCGAATTCCTTTCTGATGCAGTCTTTTCGCCAGCTTTAATGCAGTCTGACCACCGAGCTGAACAATTACGCCTTCGGGTTTTTCCAGTTCAATGATTTCCCAGAGATGTTCCCAGAAAACGGGCTCGAAATAGAGTTTATCGGCCATATCGAAATCGGTCGATACGGTTTCGGGGTTACAGTTTACCATAATGGCTTCGTAACCACATTCTTTAATGGCCAAAAGACCATGTACACAGCAATAATCAAACTCGATGCCCTGACCGATCCGGTTGGGACCACTTCCCAGGACAACAATTTTTTTCTTCTTAGATGGAACTGACTCGTTTGATGATAAGGTAGGATAGTTCATTAGCGACAAATTGCGCAAAAATAAGGGTCTGAAAGAATTTAGCCCTGTTATTTTTCAAATAAATGGAAAATAAACAGTCAGAACGGTTGATTAATCGGCTAACTCCTCACATTCAAAGCCCGCACTCTGAAGCAAATGCTCTACCTGGCGGGGAGAAACCAGCAGATCAGCTTCAATGCGTAATATATTATCGTTATCGTGCAGGTCAACATTCCAGCGGTGAATGCCAGACATGGGATTTAATAAGCGGCCTGCATGGTGTACCAACCCCATATCTTCAAGATTGGTTTTAAAGACCAGGATATGCATGCTAACAGTTGTTTGGTTCTTGGAAATATTATTGAGAGGGGGTATCTGTATTGACAGTATTTCTCTTCCACATGTTGCATCGGTGCTTCCATTCTTCTTTGATCTTTTCTCTTTCTTCTTCACTCATGCCGGAAAATTTTTGTTCCATTTTTTCTTTCCAGCGTTTTTTGTAGTCTCCTCCCTTGCCGCGGAAGCCACCAAACAATATCTTGCTTAAAATAAGCAATCCAAGCGCCTGCCAGTAGGTTACCGTAGCAACCTGTACTACTTCTGTGAGTACCCCATTCCAGAGCAGCATTACTACCCAGGCCAGGAGCGCAAAGCAGGCAATAGCAATCATGGTAAATCCAATGATTTTTTTGATCCAGAATTTTTTGTGCATTGTATAATAATTTAAGATTGATTCAATAATTCGTCCCTCAGGCTGCCTAATCTTTCACGCAGGTGTAATACTGCGTATCGTTTACGGCTGATTAAGGTATTTACGGTTTCACCGGTTTGTTCTGCAATATCTTTAAAAGGAATGCCTTCAATTTCATTCAATACAAAAGCTTCACGTTGTGGTGTTGGTAACTCATTCAATGCTGTATATAAAGCATCCCAGAAAATGGACCTGATATAATCAGTTTCAGGGTTATTCTTGTCATCAAAAAACAGGTCAGACCATTCAAAACCTTCGTCTCCATTCGTCTGGTAAATATCTTCTAGTAACTCGGGTTTTTTCTTTCTTTGTTTGTCTGTGATTTTGTTGCGTGTAACGGTAAATAACCAACTGGTAAGCTGTTCAATGGGTTTGGTATTACCCATGAACTGGTAGAACACATCCTGCAATATATCTTCAGCATCGGCCTCACTGTTTACCCGCTTGCGGATAAAGCCCATCAGCCTTTTGCTATAGGTATTAATGACCTCCGTGATATGCTTGCCGCGTGAGTCGCTCATAGTAGCCTGTATCTGCCATGCCTGATCCATACAAGAAAGATTGACGAACAAGGCATTTGAATATTGTACAACAGCCTGATTTTTTGGCCGGGTGTATCCAATTTGTCGCAGTAAAACTGTTTTTATTGCAGTTCTCCAGCTTTTTCATGGTCATCATAATAATCCCTGAGCCTCAATAGTTCCTTTTTCATATTCACCAGTACATCTGCATATTTTTTATCTGCGATCAAATTTCTCTGCTCGGTGGGGTCATTTTTCAGGTCATACAATTGCCATTCATGAACGGTATAGAAATAAATCAACTTATAACGATCGGTACGTACACCCAGGTGCTGCAATACCGTATGATCGGCATTGTACTCGTAAAAATGGTAATACAAACTGTTCCTTGAAACCTTGACCCTTGTATCTTTTAATATCGGTTTCAGGCTAATACCTTGCATAGATGCGGGTATACTAATACCTGCCACATCTAAAAATGTAGGTGCATAGTCAATATTCTGAACCATCGTATTATTTTTTGTTCGGGGCTGAATATGACCGGGCCACCTGGCCATTAAAGGTGTGCGCATGGAAATATCATACATCCATCTTTTATCAAACCAGCCATTCTGACCCAGATAAAAACCCTGGTCGGAAGTGTATACAATCAACGTGTTTTGTGTAAGACCACTGTTGTCGAGGTAATCCAACAGTTTCCCAACACCTTCATCCACCGAAGCTGCAGTAGCAAGATAATCCTGTATATACCACTGGTATTTCAATTTGAGTAAAGCATTGCCTTGCGGACGTTGCTCCTGTAAAATTTTTCCACGAACTGCATAGATGTCTTTAATCTTTTGTCTGTCAGCAACCGGTATACGATTAAAAATGCTGTTATAATAAGCTACTTCAGCAGAGTCGGGTTTTAACCATGGTATGTCCATCAGGTATACAGGATCAACTTTCAGATCGCTGGATAATTTCATGTCGTGAAGAATGCTCATGGTCTGTAGTTTCCATGCAGATCCTTTGCCTGTGGTATCAGCATACAAAGTGGCGGGCTCAGGAAATGTTTTGTTTTTGAATGCTTCAATGTTTTTGGGCGACGGAAAGAAATAACGATGGGGCGCTTTATGGTGCAGTAGTAACAGGAATGGTTTATTTATCTCTCTTTTATGTTGTAACCAGTCAATGGCTTCGTTGGTAATTACTTCTGTGGCATAACCAGGATAGGTTGTTGTATCTCCATTCATCTGAATCAGTCTTGGCTGATAATAAAGTCCTTGTCCGGGTAATATTTTCCAGTAATCAAAACCGGTAGGGTAAGTATGCAAATGCCATTTGCCTACAATGGCGGTTTGATAACCGTTTTGCTGAAACAGTTTTGGCATGGTTAGCTGGCTGCCATCGAAACGGGTGCGGTTATCTTTCATGCCATTCTTGTGCGAATGTTGTCCGGTAAGTAAAGTGGCACGGGCCGGCCCGCAAATGGAATTACCTACAAATGCGCGCTGAAACAACATCCCTTCATTTGCAATACGGTCTATATTAGGTGTTGTAATAAGTTTCGATCCATATGCACTGATGGCATCTGCATCATGATCATCGCTCATGATATAAATGATATTGGGTTTTGACTGAGCCATGCCAAGGAATGGAAAGAGCAGGCAGATGAACAGGATTTTTTTCATATGGCGTTTACATTATCGGTCAGCAATTGCAGTACAAACCTGTTAGCTTTGTATACAAAGTCATTCTATGGAATTTGGCCGTGTACCGGAAGCAGCATTGAATACGATTGATTTTGCGCTTCCTCCAGAACCCGTATTCAATCAACAGGTATTGAAAGGTAAGAAACAAAACGAACCTAAGCTGTACCTCGGTTGTGCAAAATGGGGAAGAACCGAATGGGTAGGTAAAATATATCCACCTAAAACCAAAGAAAAAGATTTTCTGGAGCATTATGTAAAGCATTACAACAGTATAGAGTTAAATGCTACACATTATAAAGTGTATGGCGCAGCCGGAATTGCCAAATGGGCAGAGAAGGCAAAAGGAAAAGATTTTAAGTTCTGTCCCAAAATGTACCAGGGTGTTACACATCGGGGAAGTTTAAAAGGGAAAGACTTTATTACCACTGAATTTCTGCGTGGCATCGTTGCTTTTGAAGAACACCTGGGGCCTGTGTTTGTACAGGTAAGTGATGCATTTACACCGAAACGAAAAGAAGAGTTATTCGATTTTTTGCGATCGCTTCCTACCGATATGCAGTTTTTCCTGGAAGTGCGTCATCCCGACTGGTTTGGTAAACCCGATGTTCAACAGGAATTATTCAATACACTGAAGGAAATGAATATGGGAGCTGTTATTACTGATACCAGCGGACGTAGAGATTGCGCACATATGCACCTTACGGTTCCTAAAACATTGATCAGGTATGTTGGTAACAGTCTGCACCCTACAGATTATACAAGAGTAGATGAATGGATCGGCAGGATGAAGTACTGGATAGACCAGGGAATAGAAGAGCTCTATTTTTTCATGCATATGCACGACGAAGCCTATTCACCCGAACTAACAGTATACATGGTAGATAAGCTGAACAAGTTATGCGGTCTGTCTTTGCAAAAACCCGAATTTGTTCAGCAGCAGCAAACATTGTTTTAGCAGGTATGACGAATATCAGTTTTTACCACACAATGGTTTCGTAATTTTAAACAAAGCATTTGTTATGAAAAAACTGATCATATTATTGTTCATCACCGTTTTGTTTACGCATTGCTCTTCTGTTCGGGTATTTAATACAGAAGCGGCTACAGATGCAGAACCCGGGAAGTATAAAACATTTGGTTTTTATGAGGTAAAAGCATCGGGAGATACCATTCCCCGCAATTTTGATGAACGTTTGGCTATATTGAAGAAAGCCATTCAAGCAGAAATGGAAAAGAAAGGGTATCGTTTCGCAGGTTCCGGCCCGGATCTGCTGATCAATATTGGTATTGTAGTTAAGCAGGAAATACAAACAAGACAAACCAACTGGCAGAATGATGGACGCTTTACCTATATGGGTCAGCGTAATTATAGCTGGAAAAGTGAAGAAGTGGAAGTAGGACGCTACAGGGATGGCACGCTTACCCTCCATATTATTGAAGCGGTAAG
The DNA here is from genome assembly GCA_003526435.1 of Chitinophagaceae bacterium. Lineage (GTDB taxonomy): Bacteria > Bacteroidota > Bacteroidia > Chitinophagales > Chitinophagaceae > Sediminibacterium. The sequence continues at coordinate 5,346 of DPWF01000263.1, forward strand.
ACATAAGATGATCTGGAAAGGTTCAATTGAAGGAGTGGTGCCTGAAAAAATAGACCCCACAGGTAAAACCGCAGGACAGGCTTTGCAGAAATTATTTGCGGAATATCCATTTACTGCTAATTAATTATCGAACCATACACAATTCATCCCACCGGGTGGTATAACGTGGGCTGCGTAATTCCTGACGCATTTTCCAGTTGCGTGTGGTACCGGAGGAAGCGAATTTGAGTACATCATCGCGCATAGCAAAATTTACGTTGTCGATGGTATCCATGAGTAAACGATGGTTATTTTCTTCCGGCTTTTTAAACAGGTTGCCTTGTACCGAAGTATCGGGTACGATGCCACTTAACATAACACCTGCTTTTTTATAGATGCGCCCTTTTTCATACAATCGTTCTGTTAATTCAAGTGCAGGTTTAATGAGTTCCTGCGTAAACGAAGTGGCCATAGGTAATTTTATATAACTGCTCACAGTAGGCCCATGCCTGAAATAAGTAGTATGCGAATCTTCTTTCGGCACTACAAATACGCTGATGATATTGGCGGCGCTGTATTGCCTTCTCAGTTTTTCTGCGGCTCTTGAAGTATAGGTGGCTACCGCTTCTTTAATGTCTTTCAAATCGGTAACGGGTGAACCAAACATACGGGTAGTGACAATCATTTTTTTTCTCAGTCTTTCATCTTCCATATCAGAACTGATCAATCCTTTTAGTTCTCTTACCAAACGCACTCCTGTTACACCTCCTAATTTTTTCTGTGCCCAGCCGATATCTTTAATACTGAGATCGTAAGCAGTATGAATATTCAGTTTTTTCAGTTTTTCTGCATACTGGTACCCTACACCCCAAACATCATCGACCGGCGTTTTATGCAATGCCTGTTCAATTTTTCGTTTGCTGTCGAGTACCAATACGCAATTGGTGACTTGTTTATGTTTTTTCGCCAACCTGTTGGCTACTTTACTCAATACTTTGGTAGGAGCTACGCCAATAGAAACAGCAATACCTGTCCACTGTTCTACTGTACGGCGGATATGTTGTGCAAATGCAACGAGTTCCTGCGGAGGAATATGATCGAGGTTTAAAAAAGCCTCATCAACCGAGTACACTTCAACACTATTTGGAGGAAGTAACACACGTAATGTTTCCATTACCCGCCAGCTCAGGTCGCCGTACAGATTGTAGTTGGAAGAAAAAGTAGCCACATTGTATTTTTCGATCAATGGCTTAGCCTTGAAATAAGGCCCGGCCATTTCTACGCCCAGTGTTTTGGCTTCGTCGCTGCGGGAGATGATACAGCCGTCGTTATTGCTTAATACTACAACAGGTTGTAGCATTAGTTCCGGCCGAAACAGGCGTTCGCAGGAACAGTAAAAACTATTACAGTCAACAATGGCACGCATTGGGTTATAGATTATGAATACAGTATAATACCACCCCCCACACTGCAAACCCCGCAAAAGGATCTACTTCTATATCTCCGAATTTTTTATTCTCAGCAAGCAGTCTTTTTTTATTGAATCCATCTGCAAAACGACGCACCAGTAATTCCCCGTTAAGAATGGCTACAATGACACGGCCGTTCGCCTGTCTTATGCTGCGGTCCACAATCAGTACATCGCCCGGATAAATACCGGCATCCGTCATGGCTTCGCTGTTCATACGGAAAAAGAAAGTAGCGGGTTTATTGCGGATTAATTGTTCGTTGAGGTCAATCCCTCTTTCCATATAATCGTCTGCTGCGGCACCAAAACCTGTTGCATTGGCCATGGGAACTTCCCACTGGTTATACTGTTTAGAACCTTTATAGGCGGCTCCGTACCACTGTTCCCCATCCATATAAATAAATTTTGTTTAGCTAAAAATTTTAGTAAATTTATGCTAAAATAATTATCCGATTAAAATTTGTTTATGGAAATACCAACCATCATGGAACACAAATCAGCAGGTATAGCGGTTAATACACTGAACCGTTATCGTTTAATGGCTTATCCGGATATGGAAACAGAACTGTTGATACGCGCCGAACAACAATATATACAGCGAAAGTACCGTACAGCCGTACCTGTACAACCAACCGGTATTGTGGTGGCCGAATTTATGGCCCGGGAAGACATGGAAGCCACGCTGATTCGTTGGATGCATCGGATCATCAGTACACAATCCAGTTTCAGCATCAGTATACAGGGCTTCGGGGCTTTATCATCGAGGCAGTTATACTTAAGGGTACAGGAACAGCAACCTTTTCATCAACTGGCAGGTGCTATGCAGGTAGTAGATCAGTATATCAGGAGTTATGATTGTCCGCCTGCCAAAAGATTTACACACCCATGTCTGCCTCTAACAGAAGCGGTACCCGATCAGGAATTTGATAAAGTGGTACATGAATATGCAGAAAGAAAAATTGATTTGTCTTTTGAGGTAAAAGAATTGATGCTGATTCGTAACAGACAGGAAAAAGAAACAGGAAAACAGATCAATCTGTTTCGCCTGCAGCCAGGAAAGATATAATGTTTCCTTGCCCGGATTTAAATCCGGGGCAAAAAAGAAAAAGCCATGAGCATTTTTTCCAGTGAACACCAGATTGCAGAATACCTGTTGGTGCTCGAACCGCATGAGGCATTGAAACAAACCATACAGTCCGTGAAACAACATTTTGCAGATAAGTATGATTGTCCAACAGCAGCATACAGTAAACCCCATATCACATTACTGAAGTGTATGCAGTTTAGTATGACTGAAACCAGGTGGATTCCCAAGCTGCAAAGAATAATAGAAAGTACCACAGCTTTTATGGTAGAGCTGGAAAATTTTGGAAGTTTTCCCACGCATACCATCTATATACAGGTGAAGACAAGAAACCAAATAGTAGAACTGGTAAAATCACTGAAAGAAATTCAGTCGCTGGTAAAACTCGATAAAGAACATAAACCGCATTTTATTACCGACCCACATCTAACCATTGCCCGGAAATTGCAGCACTGGCAGTTTGAACAGGGCTGGAATGAATATGGAAACAGTGAATTTTCCGGCAGGTTCATGGCAGATCATGTATTACTGATGCGGAAGCGAATGGAGGAGAAAAAATATGAAGTGATTGGAAGGTTCAAAATGTTAGGGGTGAAGCAAACGGTAGAGCAGATGCAACTTTTCAACTCAACTCTATAAATTCATAGAACTCTTATAGAGGGGCCTTTGATTGTGTAGTCTCCGCAAAGAAAAACATCAAATTAAAAATCAACACTTCACCAGCTCCCTACAAAACAAAGAGGGCAGGGGCGAATAGCTATGGAAGACGAACAACAATACCTGAAAGGACGTGGTGCACAATTCAACCCACGTAACCGGTTCCTGAAAAATGAACGGATCAGGGAACATATAGAAGGCATTGATGACTGGACCGAACCTAATGCAGCAACAGTAT
>DPWF01000076.1 GCA_003526435.1 Chitinophagaceae bacterium
GTTTCTACTGCTGAATGTATTGCCATTGAAGATTCTGATTCAGGAATGAAAGCCGCAAAAAATGCAGGTATGACTGTTGTAGGATTTACCAATGGAAATGCTAACATACACTTTGAATTTGCAGACTTTCAAATTGAGCATTTTAACGACTTTGATATTGAAGTGATTAACTAACCTACTGTTAACATTATACTCCTTTCTTCTCCGTAGCGTCTACATAGTTTAAAAAAAGTTTCCCGCAGCTTCTCTTTAGAGATAACAATTGCGCATTGACACATGCGTAATCATTGTATATATCTGTGTATTACTAATAGGTTAAATCCTTCCATTTCCCCCTTTCTTAACTTAAGTTAATTCTTTTTGCCCTTTTGTGCCATCACCTTTGCGGGGTTATTTATTAAATAGTCTTTTTAATAAGTGAAAGCAACGATAACCTGAACCAGAAGGTCAACAGCATTTATTTTAATCTTCGGGTATTCTCTTATTGACACACATTTTATTTAATAATCATTCTAAGCAAGCACCAAAACAAGTATGATCTGTATGGCAGTTAGAACCACAATGAAAGTTTTCTTAGCACTTTCATTATTCACCACAGCGCAAAAAGCATTCGCACAAAAGAAATTCACAATCAGCGGTAGTATTACCAGTAAAAACAGCGGAGAATCCATTATCGGAGCCAGCATTAAAGTCCTCAACAGCAATTATGGCACCACTTCCAATGAATACGGCTTTTACAGCCTTTTACTGGCAACAGGTAGCTACCAGGTTGTGTACACCGCAGTAGGTAAAACACCCGATACCTTACAAATTACCCTGTTAGGCAATATCGAAAAAAACATCGGCCTTTCAGAAGCCAGTTACGAGCTGGCAGCCGTTACCGTTACCAGCAGTAAAACCGCCGGCCGCTCAATTAGCGGCTCACAAATGGGTATCGAAAAATTATCGGTACAGGAAGCCAGAAACATTCCGGTAATTTTTGGTGAAAAAGATTTATTAAAAACCATTCAATTGCTGCCAGGTATTAAAACCGCCGGTGAAGGCAATAGCGGCATCTTTGTAAGAGGCGGTACCACCGACCAGAACCAGATTATTTTAGACGAAGCCAATATTTACAACGCTTCTCATCTGTTTGGCTTCTTCTCTACCTTTAACAGCGATGCCATTAAAGACATTGCCGTGTACAAAGGAGGCATGCCCGCACAATATGGCGGTAGACTGAGTAGCGTACTCGATGTAAGAATGAATGAAGGTAATAACCAAAACACCAGTGTGAGCGGCAGCCTGGGACTCATCAGCACCAAACTCAACGTGGAGGGGCCTATTCAGAAAGACAAATCTTCCTTCCTGCTCACCGGCAGAAGAACCTATGCCGATCTTTTTCTGAAACTGGATGATGAATTCAAAAACAACCAATTGTATTTCTATGACCTGAACGCCAAACTAAACTATGAGTTGGGTAAAAAAGATAAACTCTACCTGAGTGGTTATTTTGGTAAAGATGCCCTTGGCTTTAATGAACAATTCAACATTAACTGGGGTAATGGAACCGGGACCCTGCGCTGGAACCATATTTTTAACAGCCGTTTGTTTTTGAATACCTCCCTCATTTTCAGCAATTACAATTATGCCTTCAAGGTGAAGAACGGTACCAACGACATAAGAATCTTCTCCCAGATCAGAGACTGGAACCTGAAGCAGGATTACCAGTACAGCATTAACAATAAAAACAGTTTACGTTTCGGTTGGTCGAGCATTTACCATATTATACGTCCCGGAGAAATTACCGGTAATGCCACTTCCAGTATTAACGATAAAATACAAGACAAAAGATATTCTTTTGAAAATGCCATTTATGCCAGTAATGTGTTTAAACCCAACAATAAACTAACCATAACACTGGGTGCAAGGCTGAGTGCTTTTAATGTTATGGGCGGGAGCAATTTCTATAATATAGATGATGCTGGCAATATTAAAGACACCCTGAAATATGCAAAAGGGAAAGTAGTAAAAACCTATTACAACCCGGAACCCAGGGTTTCTGTGGGCTATATGCTAAACACTAACGTATCTCTTAAAGCAGCCTATACCCGTAATGCACAGTATATGCACCAGATTACCACTTCTACGGGTTCTAACCCCTTAGATAAATGGGCCAGCACCAGTAATATTATTCAACCACAAATCAGTAATCAGTACAGCATCGGTTATTACGCCAACATATTACATAACAACTACGAGTTTACCGCTGAGGCTTACTATAAGGATATGGAGAATATTCTCGATTACAGAAACGGCGCTGATGTGTTTTTGAATGAAACCGTAGAATCGCAATTACTCTTTGGTAAAGGAAGGGCCTATGGTATGGAGTTTATGTTAAAGAAAAAAACCGGAAAATTGACCGGATGGGTTAGTTATACGATCAGTAAGTCGGAAAGAAAAATCAATGGCATCAATAACAACCAGTGGTACAATGCTACGCAGGACAGAACACACGATATAGCCATTGTTGGAACCTATCAGTTAAACAAAAAATGGACGCTGAGTGGAAATTTTGTTTTCTATACAGGCAATGCGGTTACCTTCCCTTCAGGCAAATACCAGGTGAACGGACAAACCGCTTACTACTATAACANNGCCGACAGAATGCCTAACTACCATCGTTTGGATTTTGGCGCCACCATGCAATTAAAGAAAACAAAAAAATGGACCAAAGAACTGGTATTCAGTTTATACAATGTGTACGGCAGAGAAAATGCTTTCACCATTAATTTCAAGGATAATAAA